>CANPZJ010000015.1 GCA_947588795.1 uncultured Bacilli bacterium | reverse complement strand
AAATAGATTATGATGTTTGCAGAACTAAGTTGAACTTCTATATTTTTAGTGTTCCTTTTAATTTTTCAATTAACATTTTAAATTAACATTAACAGGAATATTTGACAAATAAACAAAATATAGTATAATAATTATGCAATTAATTTGGCAGTTATTTTAGATAAATTTTAATGTGTATCTTGCAAAATAAAGTAACTAAGGACTGCCTTTAGTGAAATTAAAGATACTCCCTATTATTTAGCTAAGATAAAAAACAAATATTGTAAATTAAAAGAAAGGAGATACAAAAATTGGCAAGATATACAGGACCTGCTTATAAAAAATCAAGAAGACTTGGCTTCTCTACTTTAGAAAACGGTAAAGAACTTGCTCGTCGTCCTTATGCTCCAGGTGCTCATGGTAAAGACCGTCGTAAAAAATCTAGTGAATATGGTATCCAATTACAAGAAAAACAAAAAGTTAGATTTATGTATGGTTTAACTGAAAAACAATTCCATAAAGTTTTTGATAAAGCACAAAAAATGCATGGTATTGCTGGTGAAAATTTACTTATGTTACTTGAATCTAGACTTGATAATATCGTTTATCGTCTAGGAATGGCTAGAACTAGAAGAGCTGCTCGTCAAGTAGTTAATCATGGTCATATTTTAGTTAATGGTAAAAAAGTAGATATCCCATCATACAGAGTTATGCCTGGTGATACAATTAGTGTTAAAGAAAATTCATTAAATCATCCTGCTATTTTAGCTGCAGTCGAAGAAAAAGTTGCTGTTCCAGCTTACCTTGAATTCGACCCTAAAAAACTTACTGGAAAATATGTTAGAACTCCAGAAAGAAGCGAACTTAATAGCGAAGTTAATGAACAACTAATTGTTGAATTCTACAATAGATAGGAAAAAGTTACCGAAATTGGTAACTTTTTTTTATTTGTCTAAAGGATTAAGTATTAAAATACTCTTCTCTTTAATATCAATAAATTTCATAAATTTTAAAATATCTTCATATTTAATATCTTCATAAATATTTTTAATTTCCGTAATTATTTCATCATAACATAAAAGATCTGATTGAATTAAACTATTAACGACCTCTACATCTTCATAATCTAAAATTAATGAAGCAATGTTAGCTTTCTTAATACGATTAAAAGTTTTTTCTAATAAGTTCAAATGACTTATTTTATTATTAAATAATTTTAATATTTCATCTTTATAATCACTATCTATCGTAAACATGACAATAACATAATCATCAAAAATATCACACATATAAGTTAAGGAACTTATCAGTTCTTTTTCTAATAATTCATCTTTAAAATCACTAGTAGTACCAAAGTTAGCTCTTAAAATAAGGGCCATATATAATCTAATTTGTAAATCACTATATCCTTTAAATATACTCTTTGGCATTTTTAAGCCTATTTTAATTTTACGATTAGTTACATTAAGATTTAACTCTTCTTCTTTAACTCTCACTTTGCGAGATTCTTTCTTGACAATTCTTTCTGGATTTTTATATTTACCAAAATCTTTTTTATTTTGATTTTCTTTAACTGCTTCCATTATTTCGTAAGGATTAAAATTACCAGTTACTACTAAAAACATATTCTCAGGATGATAAAAAGTATTAAATACTAATTTGATATCATCTAAAGTTATTTTCTTTATATCTTCAGGTGTACCAGTAATAACATATTTATGATCTAAATCAGTAAAGATATTATCTAAATGTTTAAACATCATAACTGTATAAGGATCATCTTGGCCCATTTTGGCCTCTTCCGTGATAATCTTTTTTTCACTAGATACAATACTTTTCGTAAAATAACCATTTTGCACAAAATCTAGTAAATGGATAATATTATCTTTGGCATTTTCACTACCTAATACTTGATAATTAGTATAGTTAAAAGTAGTAAAAGCATTGGTATCACAACCATGTTTAAAGAAATAATCATGCGCTGTTGTATCTTTATCTTCATTAAATTTAACATGTTCTAGAAAATGGGCAACACCTTTAGGTAAATTATAAGTTTTACTACCTATTTTAAAATCATTATAAATAGATCCATATTTAACTGATAAAGTACCATAAAAAGTATTAACATTTTTCTTAACCCACATAAATACTTTTAAACCATTATCGCAAGTATCATAATAAATTTTTTCATTAAGTCCTTTAATTTCTAATTCCTTCATTATTACTCACCTGCCTCTTGAATATATATCGTATTTATTCTTAAACTTTTACCACATGTAATTAAATCTTCTTTAGTAACCTCACTAATCATTTTAACTCGCTCATCAATAAGTGGTAAATTATCATATATATTAAAAATATAATTGTTAAGTAATGAAACATTATTATCACTACTCATTTTTAAAGAGAATCCTAAATTCTTTTTCGCATCATTTAAAGTGTCTTCAGTATATTTTCCTTTAATCATTTCCATTAAGCATTCCCTAATTAATTTCTCGGCTAGTTTAATATTAGCATTATCAAGAGATACTTCAATAATAAGTAACTCATCATATTTTAAATATAAACTTCTAACGCCATAACAAAGAGAATTATCCATTCTTAACTTTTGATATAATTTGGATTCAATACCACCAGAACCTAAAATATAATTAAAAACATGAAAGGCAGTATCTTTTAATTTTTTATCTAAAGCGTGAATATTGTATACCATAACTAAAGTGCTTTGCACAAAATTAGATTTTTCTTTAACTTCTAAAGTTTTATTTCTCACTTTATTATTAACAAGTAATTTTGGTTTATTTAATTTTATCACATGATTTACAAAACTATCTTTAATTATTTTAACTGCTTCATCCATATTTAAATTACCAATGATAAATATATCACAAGTAGAATGATTAAATAAATCTTCATAAGCTTGATATAAAGATGCTGGTGTAATTTTTTCAATATCCTCTTTAGTACCTAGAACTCTATAAGAACTAGGAGATGTACTATCCATCTTTTTAAGAGCACTAGTAATAGCTAGTTTATCAGGTGATTCTTTTAAACTTTCAATTTCTTCTAATATTCTTTTTTTCACAATATTAAAATTATTAATATCAAATTCTTTATTTTTTACTAATGGATTATTAATTACTTTAAAAGGAAATTTTAAAACATCTTCTAAATAATTATTTTCATTTATATATATTGGATCAATAAATTCTAAAATAAAACTGCTAGTAAATAAATTACCTACTTTATTAGTGGTACCATAAAATATTGTTTTATATAATTCTTCTAATCTAATCGCAATATCTTTTCTCCTTGGATAATGTTTAGAACAATCAGATAAAATATCACATAAAAAAGTAAAGATTGGCATATCCTCTTTTTTAACTTCTCTACTAAAAATTATTTCCATTCTCACAGTTTTAAATTTATCTGTTTTAATGGTATGAATATTATAAGAATTACAATTATACTTTTTATATTCCATGGGACACCTCTAAATTTATTATAACACAAAACTAATTATTTATAAGTTTTCTATCTAATCTTTATTTATTTTATTATATTGTTTAATTAAATATTCATCAGTCATACCTGCTAAATAATCTATTACTATTCTCGCATTACTATTTTTTTGGTACTCTTCACTCATATTATTTAAATATCTCTCATAAATAATTGATTCTTCATTTTTATTATTTAAATCATTCATATAGTAATCAAATAAAGTATTAAACATTAATTTTATTTTCTTTTCGTCATTATCTGCTTTAGCATAAATATGTTGATAATTAAATTTTTTTAAATCTTCAATAGCTTCATAAATATTTGGTGATAATTCAATATAACTTTTACCATAACTATTATTAATAATATCAAGTATTATTGTATTTACTAAATCACCATTTTTATTTCCTAAAATATTAGTAATACTTTTAGGAATATCTTCTTTTTTGATGAGATTAATTCTAATCGCATCTTCAATATCTTTACCTAAATAAGCAATTAAATCACTAATTCTAACCACACAACCTTCTAAAGTCATAGGTCGCATTTTTAAAATTACTTTTTTATCTTGATAAGACTTATTATATTCATCTAAAAAATCTTCTACACTTTTATTATAAATTGGTTCATATTTTTGTTTCGCAATTTCACCATTATGGCACATAATAGCATCTAAAACAGGCACAGTTATATTAAGACCTTTACCATAATTTTCAACATTCATTAATAGTCTCACACTTTGAATATTATGATTAAAATATCCTTCATTATTCTTAAGACTTATTTCATTTAAAATAGATTCACCTAAATGACCAAAAGGAGTATGACCTAAATCATGACCTAGGGAAGCGGCCTCAATTAAGTCTTCATTTAAATTTAAAGCTCTTCCAATAGTTCTTGCTATTTTACTAACAAATTGCACGTGTGTCATCCTTCTACTTAAATGATCATTTTCTTTATGAGTAAATACTTGCGTTTTATCTAAGTATCTTGTATAAGCTAAAGAATATAAAATACGGTCGATATCACGATAAAATGATGGTCTAATATCTTCATTTTCTTCCTTTAATCTTATTCCTTTGCTATATGGACAAGCATACTTACTTAAATTACTAATTTCCATATTTTTACTAATTATTTCTTTATTACTATCACTTACTTCTTCAAAACGATATTCTTGCTTTACATCAGGGTATTTTTTCTTATCTACTTTTGATAAAAACATATCATAATCTCTTGCCCATTTTAACTTTTCACCATAAAGGGCTTGATACACTACAATTTTTCTATATTCTTTATCATTATTAGATTCAGAGTCATTTACAACATCAAGTACTTGATATAAATTTCCTTTAAAATGTTTATAAATTCCCCCAATTTTTATTTCACGCATATTTAGACCTCCTTAAATAAATTTTAGCATAACAAATAATTTTTGCCTATCTCTTTTTATGTTAATTATTATAATTGTTTATTAAAAATTTCCTACCTTATATTATCTACCATTATAGTTATCTAAACTTGAAGTCCCAATTTGGGACTTCAAATTATCAGTTACTAAATTTTGTTTGAAGTTTCAATTTGAAACTTCAAGTTTAAATAATCCTAACATTTTATTGCTATAACTAAAATTTGTACTTTTTGAAGAACTTAAACTTATATCTTTCTCAACTAAGTATTCAAACTTGAGGTCGAAAAATTCGACCTCAAGTTGTTTTTATTTATAATTTATATTTTTCAATATTAGTTCAACTTTAGTTTTTTGGTTTCAATTTGAAACCAAATATAATATTTTTTTACCATAGTAATTTATAATTTTTTTAGTCGCAAATTGCGACCAAAAAATTTCTTCCTTTAATTTAATAATTCAAAAATTATAATTGATTTAATTCTAAGGTTTCAAAATGAAACCTTAGAATTTCTATATTTTTTCTTTTGTTAATTCAAAATATAAATTCTTATATCGTCTTATATATTTTTTATTTTATTAAGTAAAGAATCTATTACTTCTTTATCTTCCAATTTATTGATAGAAAATGTTTTACTACCTATATGATTTAGTGATGTACCACAATGGTATATTACTTTTTTATCTAATATAATATATCTATCATGAAATGTATTATTATAGATTACTTTTAAATTATTATATTGTTTATTATATTTCTCGATATCTATTTCTTTTAATAAACAATTTTCTTTACATATTATTGTTGTATTTGCTTTTATATTTCTTATCATATCTAACATACTTTTATCTGCATAATTATCTATTATGATTAATTCCTTTTTTGCTTCTTTTAATATATCTAATATCTTAGAGTATGAATCATATATCTGACCGTTAAAATATATTTCATTACTTTTTCTTTTCTCTTCAAATTTATTAAATGATTCCTGTAATAATTTTATATCTTCTGTATTTTTTAACACTTGTTTATTAATGAATTTTTGCTCAATTAATTCATTAGATATATATTTACGCATTAATACAAATGCACGCATTATTCCAACACTAACTTCATTAGCAACTTTAGTTCTTAAAATAGAAGCTAGCATTGCCACACCTTCCTCAGTAAAAGCATAAGGCAATTTTCTTACTCCACCATAAGAATTCAAACTTGAAGTTTCAATTTGAAACTTCAAGTTTGAGTATTCTTCAAGATCTAATTGAAAATAAAAATCATTAGGAAACTTATCAATATTTCTTTTTACTGCCAAATTAATAGATTTTGTTCCATTTTTACATTCATAAAGTATTGCTAGATCACTATCCAACATTACTTGTTTACCCCTGATTTCATAAATCATATTTGTTATATTTTTATTATTTACAGTTAAACTATTCATATCAATTCCCCCAATCTAGTTTAAATGTAAATTAACTATACTACCACGAACATATATTTGTCAACAATATTTTAAAAAAAGACCTAAAATTTCTTTTAAGTCTTTAATAATCTTTAAGCTGTAGCTTCTTCTTCATCACCATTTGCTAAGAATTTTTCTTCTAATACTTCACTAGCATCGTCATCTAATAACTCTTTTTCTAGTTCAAGTTCAATGTCACTATATTGTCTAGCTCCAGTACCTGCTGGAATTAATTTACCTATAATAACATTTTCTTTTAAACCAACTAAGTTATCAACTTTACCACGCATCGCAGCATCAGTTAAAACTCTGGTAGTTTCTTGGAATGAAGCAGCAGATAAGAATGAATCAGTTTCAAGAGATGATTTCGTAATACCAAGCATAATTGGGTTACCTTTAGCAGGT
The DNA here is from genome assembly GCA_947588795.1 of uncultured Bacilli bacterium. GTDB lineage: Bacteria > Bacillota_I > Bacilli_A > RF39 > UBA660 > SIG200. The sequence continues at coordinate 5,977 of CANPZJ010000015.1, read as the reverse complement.
ACTCCACCATTTAGAATAACTGGTTTATTGCCTTCCGCAAATTCTCTTAGAGATACAGTTAAACCTTCAACAAAGTCAGTATCACCAGCATCGATAATTCTTACCTTATTAATCATTCTCTTAACGATTAGTTCAATATGTTTATCGTTAATATCAACACCTTGTAATTTATAAACATTTTGAATTTCTTTTAAGATGTATTCTTGCGCAGTAAGTGGATCAGTAACTGCTAGTAATTCTTTCGGAGCAATAACACCTTCCGTAAGTTTATCACCAGCTTGTACTTCATCTCCTACTTCAACACGTAATTTCATGTTGTAATTAGTAATATGTTCTTTAACACCAGAAGCATTTTCAATAACGATAGAATATTTACCATTTTGTTCTTCAGTACTAATTACTTTACCTGTAATTTCCGCAATTGTTGCTTTAAACTTAGGTGTACGAGCCTCAAATAATTCTTCAACTCTTGGAAGACCTTGGGTAATATCGTCTCCACCAGCAACACCCCCAGTGTGGAATGTACGCATGGTAAGTTGAGTACCAGGTTCACCAATAGATTGAGCAGCCATAATACCAACCGCTTCACCAGTTTCAACTAAGTTACCAGTAGCAAGGTTACGGCCATAACATTTTTGACAAACGCCACCAACTGTTTTACAAGTAAGAACACTTCTAATTTCAACCTTTTTAATGCCAGCTTTTAATATTTTAGCAACAGCATTTTCATTTATCATTTCGCCTGCTTCAACAATTGTTTTCTTAGTTTCTGGATCAACAATTTTCTTAGAAGCAAATCTTCCTAAAATTCTTTCTTCAAGTGATTCAATAACAGAACCATCTTTATCATTAATTAAATCGTAAACAACAACACCTTGCATTGAACCACAATCATGTTCTCTAACGATTATATCTTGCGCAACATCAACAAGTCTTCTTGTTAAGTATCCTGAATCGGCAGTACGAAGGGCAGTATCGGCTGAACCTTTTCTTGAACCATGGGTTGATAAGAAGAATTCTGATACAGATAAGCCTTCCATAAAGCATGATGTAATTGGAATTTCAACGGTTGTACCATCTGGTTTAGCCATTAAGCCACGCATACCAGCAAGTTGAGTAAAGTTTGAAATCTTACCACGAGCACCACTATTCATCATCATGAATATTGGGTTAGTAAAGTTATCTTTAGCAATTTCAGCTAGAGCATCTTTAACTTGATCAGTAGCTTCACTCCAAATTTGAATAACACCATTATATCTTTCAGATTCAGTAATTAAACCTTTTTGATATTGTTTATTAATTTTATCTACTCTCTTTTTAGCTTCTTCAATAATTGCTTCTTTGGCATCACTTCTTACTACATCAGCAGCAGAAACAGTAATACCAGCAACAGTTGAATATTTAAATCCTTGGTCTTTTAATTTATCAAGCATTACAGATGTTTCAGTAGTTTTATATCTTTTAAATACTTGGGCAATTATTTGACCTAAAGTCTTTTGAACAAATGGACCAACTAAAGGCATTTTCTTAATTTCTTCTTCTAAGTTAGTTCCCATAGGTAAGAAATATTTATTTGGGGTAATCCCTTCAATATTTTCTTTCGTACCTTCATTTAAATATGGGAATGTATCTGGAAGAATTTCATTAAATTTAATTTTACCTACAGTTGTTACTAAATATTTATCTTGTTGTTCTTCTGTAAATAATTTATGTTTAAATGATTTAACTGGAATAGCAATTCTTGTATGAAGATCAATATCTCTTCTTTCATAAGCCATTAGAGCTTCATTACAATTCTTATATGCTTTACCTTCATTGTTACCACCAGCTTCTTCCATAGTAAGGTAACAATTACCTAAAACCATATCTTGAGAAGGAGTAACAATTGGTTTTCCATCTTTTGGATTTAAGATGTTGTTAGCACCAAGCATTAAAATACGTGCTTCTGCTTTAGCTTCTTCTGACAAAGGTACATGGACAGCCATTTGGTCACCATCAAAGTCTGCGTTAAATGCGGTACAAACTAATGGGTGTAGACGAATCGCTTTACCACCAACTAATTTTGGTTCGAATGCTTGAATACCAAGTCTATGTAGTGTTGGAGCTCTGTTTAACATTACTGGATATTCCGTAATAACATCTTCAACAATATCCCAAACACTCTCATCACGAGCTTCAATTAACTTTTTAGCACCCTTAATATTATGAGCAAGGCCTCTTTCTACTAAACCATGAATAACATGCGGTTTAAATAGTTCAATAGCCATTTCTTTAGGTAAACCACATTGATACATTTTTAAATTTGGTCCAACAACGATAACTGAACGACCAGAATAGTCGACACGTTTTCCTAGTAAGTTTTGACGGAAACGGCCTTGTTTACCTTTTAACATACTAGATAAACTCTTTAGTGGTCTATTAGATGCAGCCGTAATACTTCTACCTCTTCGACCATTATCAAATAAAGAGTCAACAGCTTCTTGAAGCATACGCTTTTCATTTTGAACAATAATAGTTGGAGCTCCAAGTTCTAGTAATTTCTTTAAACGATTATTACGGTTAATAATTCTTCTATATAAATCATTTAAGTCTGATGTTGCAAATCTACCACCATCTAGTTGAATCATTGGTCTTAGTTCTGGTGGAATAACTGGTAGGACAGTAAGTACCATCCATTCTGGTTTATTGCCTGATTCTTGGAATGATACTAGAGCATCTAATCTTTTAACTAGACGAATTCTTTTTTGACTAGTAGCGTTTTCTAATTCTTTACGAACATTCTCTACTTCTTTATCAATATCTACTCTTTTTAGAAGTTCTTGAATTGCTTCAGCACCCATACCTACTTTGAAACTATTACCATATTTTTCATAATAAGCACGGTATTCTTTATCAGATAATGTTTGTTTTTCTTCTAGAGGTACATTACCTGGATCAATTACAACATAACTAACAAAGTATAGTACTTCTTCTAGGTCTCTTGGACTCATATCAAGAACTAAGCCCATTTTAGATGGAACACCTTTAAAGAACCAAATGTGTGAGCAAGGGGCAGCAAGTTCAATATGCCCCATTCTCTCACGTCTTACTTTACTTCTTGTAACCTCAACCCCACAACGATCACAAACAACATTTTTATATCTTAGTCTTTTATATTTTCCACATGAACATTCAAAATCTTTAGTTGGACCAAATATCTTTTCACAGAATAGTCCATCTCTTTCTGGTTTTAATGTACGATAGTTGATAGTTTCTGGCTTTTTTACTTCACCATAAGACCAACTACGAATCTTTTCTGGAGAAGCAATGCTTATTTTAATACCTTTAAATTTACTTACATCTATCATTATTCCACCTCGATATCTTCTTCTAAGTCTTCTGGAAATTCTAAATCATCAAGTGATGTTTCTTCTTCGTCTTCCTCTTCTTCAGTTTCTTCAGTTTCGGTAAATGGCTCTTCATGCTCTTCGCCATCTTCATTATTAGGTAGTTCTATTTCTTCAATTCTGAATGGTTCATCGCCATCTTCATCCTCTTCAATATCTTTGAAGTCTACAACATTATCATCATTGTCAATTACTTGAACATCTAAACCTAAAGCTTGGAATTCTTTAACTAATACTCTAAATGATTCTGGTACACCAGCTTGATTTACAAGTTTACCTTTTACCAGTGCTTCATAAACTTTAACACGACCTACGATATCATCGGCTTTAACTGTTAAAATTTCTTGAAGTACATGAGCAGCACCATAAGCATATAGAGCCCAAACTTCCATTTCCCCAAATCTTTGACCACCAAATTGGGCTTTACCACCAAGTGGTTGTTGGGTAACAAGTGAGTAAGGTCCGGTAGCACGAGCATGTAATTTATCATCAACCATATGATGTAATTTAACCATGTACATTACACCAACAGATATTCTTTGATCAAATGGTTCACCAGTACGACCATTGTACAATACAGTCTTACCATCTGGATCCATTCCGGCTTCTTTCATTTCTTCTTGGATATCTTCCCAAGATGCTGAATCAAATACTGGAGTTGCATAATGAACACCTAATTTTTTACCAGCCATTCCTAAGTGTAATTCTAGGATTTGACCGATATTCATACGAGATGGAACACCTAATGGATTAAGCATAATATCTACTGGACGACCATCTGGTAAATATGGCATATCTTCTTCTGGCAATACTAGAGAGATAACACCTTTGTTACCATGACGACCTGACATTTTATCACCGATTTGGATTTTTCTCTTTTGAATAATATATACACGAATTACTTTTGATACTCCAGGTTGTAGTTCATCACTATTTTCTTTGGTATAAACTTTAACATCGTGAACAACTCCACCAGCACCATGTTCAACTCTTAGTGATGTATCTCTTACTTCACGTGTTTTTTCACCAAATATAGCATGTAATAATTTTTCTTCTGAAGTTAATTCTTGAACACCTTTTGGTGTAACTTTACCAACTAGAATATCTCCTTCTTTTACCTCAGTACCTATTCTAATAATACCATCAGCATCTAGATTCTTACGAGCATCTTCACCAACATTTGGAATATCTCTCGTAATTTCTTCTGGACCTAATTTAGTATCACGGCATTCAATATCATAGTGATCTATATGTAGAGATGTATAAACATCATCTTTAACTAATCTTTCATTTAAGATAACGGCATCTTCATAGTTATAACCATTATAAGTCATGAAGGCTACAGTCATATTTTTACCTAAAGCAAGTTCGCCGCCTTCAGTTGAAGGACCATCCGCAATAACTTGACCTTTATGAACTTTATCACCTTTTTTAACAAGTGGATGATGATTAATCGCACTAGATGCATTACTTCGTTCAAAGTTAGCTAGATGATAAGTATCTTCACCTTGTTTTACTTTAACAACAATTTTTAGGGCATCAGCATATTCAACAACACCATCGGCTTTACATACGATAGTTGAACCTGAATCACGAGCTGCAATCCACTCTACACCTGTACCAACAATTGGTGCTTCACTAGTTAAAAGTGGTACTGCTTGACGTTGCATATTTGAACCCATTAAGGTACGGTTAGCATCATCGAATTCCAAGAATGGAATACAACTTGTTGTAATAGATACAACTTGACTTGGTGCAACATCGACATAATCAACTAGTTCTTTTTTTACCATAACATTATCACCATTATGACGAACTAGGATTTCATCTTCTACTATTTTATTATCTTTATCTAGATTAACTGTTGCTTGGCTAATATATAAATCTTGTTCTTCATCAGCAGTCATATAAACTATTTCATCTAATACTTTAGCATTTTCTACTTTACGATAAGGAGTCATTATGAAACCATATTCGTTAATTTTCGCATATCCTGCTAAAGAGGTAATTAAACCGATATTTTGACCTTCTGGAGACTCTATTGGACAAATTCTACCATAGTGAGATGAGTTAACATCTCTTACTTCCATACCAGCACGTTCTCTTGAAAGTCCACCAGGCCCTAAACTTGATAAACGTCTTTTATCAGTAAGTTCCGCAATTGGATTAATTTGATCCATGAATTTTGATAATTGAGATGAACCAAAGAATTCTTTTAAAGCAGCTGTAACTGGACGAATATTAATTAAAGTCTTTGGTGTAATATTTTCAACTTCTTGAGTAGTCATTCTTTCACGAATAACTCTCTCCATTCTCGCAACACCAGTTCTAAATTGGTTTTGAATAAGTTCACCAACTTGTCTTACTCTTCTGTTACCTAAATTATCTATTTCATCAGTATTACCAATATTATCATGTAAATTTAAATAATATGATACAGCAGCATAAATATCAGGTATGGTAAGTCTCTTTTCATCAACAGTTGTATCAATACCAATAACTTTTACTACTCTCTTATTATCAATTTTATCGTATACTAATACTGTTTGAATCTTATTATAATCATCAAGTTCCATATTAGTAATAGTTTC
>CANPZJ010000014.1 GCA_947588795.1 uncultured Bacilli bacterium | reverse complement strand
ATTAAATCTTTATATTTTATATTTTCATCCCAATAAATTTCTTTTATATAGTTAATTTGAAAATCATACTTTGCTAATGCCATTTTATTTATTTCTTCTACTTTTAATTTAGAATCAATGTTAGATCTAAGTATATTTTGAATATCATAGTCATGTTTTTCTAAATCTAATAAACTTGATTCATAAAAATTAATATAGGCGATACTAACATTGATATCAGATATAGTATTAAATAATGCCTTTATAATGTGTTCTAAATCCTCACTATTATCAATTAAACATAATCTTTCTAAAACAACTTTGTCTAAACATTTTAAAAGTTCTTTTTTAAATTTTACTCTTTCTAAAATTTTGTTAATTAATTCTTCTTTCATACAAACCTCCTAGATAATTAATTATTATAAACTTATAAATTATTCATTGCAAGTTATATTGCTTTTAAACTTAAAGATACTTTTTGTTTGGCTAAGTCAACATCACTAACATAGACATCAATGATATCACCAACTGATAATATTTCTGATGGATGTTTAATAAATTTATCACTCATTTTAGAAATGTGAATTAAACCATCATTTTTAATTCCTATATCAACAAATGCACCAAAATCAACAACATTTCTGACTGTTCCTTGTAATTTCATACCTACTTTTAAATCTTCTAAATGTAATACATCTTTTTTAAGTAGTGGTTTTGGTAACATATCTCTTGGATCTCTATTTGGCATTATTAAAGAATTAATTATATCTTCTAAAGTATACTTATCAACATTTAATTCTTTGCTTACTTTTAAAACATCTAAATCTTTAACTTTATTTTTTAATTCTTCAGTTCCAATACTTTTAATATCTAAATTTAAATATTTAAGAAGTTCATAGGTAACATTATAACTTTCTGGGTGAATACTTGTAGTATCTAAAACATTCTCACCATTAAGTACTCTTAAAAAACCAATGGCTTGTTCATAAATTTTACTAGATAAGATTTTTTCTTTTAATAATTCTTCTCTTTTAGTAAAGGGATGAACATTCTCTCTATAATTAATTATTTTATCAATAGTGCTTTTAGTTAAACCAGAGATATATTGTAAAATTGAAGGAGATGCGGTATTTAAATTAACACCAACTTGATTAACTACTTTTTGGGTAATAAAATTTAAACTTTCTTTTAATTTTTTACTCGTAACATCATGCTGATACAAGCCAACCCCAATACTTTCCGGATCTATTTTAACTAGTTCAGATAGAGGGTCGGCTAGTCTTCTCCCAATAGAAATAGCACTACGCTCTTCGACATGTAAATTAGGAAATTCGGAAATAGCTAGTTTACTTGCGGAATAAACTGATGCTCCCGCTTCACTTACAATAATATATTCTACATCTCTTTTAGCACTTTTAATAACATCGGCGATAAAACTTTCTGATTCTCTTGAAGCTGTCCCATTACCAATTGCAATGACATCTATTTTATAATCATCAATTAATTTTAATACTGTCTCTTTACTTTTTTCATATTCACATTTTGGTTCATGGGGATAAATTACGGCAATTTTTAAAGGCTTACTAGTTTTATCTAAAACAGCTAGTTTACAACCAGTTCTGTATGCTGGATCAAAACCTAAAATAACTTTTTCTTTAATTGGTGGTTGCATTAATAATTTTTCTAAGTTAGCACAAAAATTATCTATAGCAACATCTTCAGCTTTATCTTTGAGTTCACTTCTAATTTCTCTTTCAATAGATGGGGCAATTAATCTTTTATAACTATCTTTAATCGCATCTTCTACTACAACTGTTAGTTCACTATTAGTTTTATCTTTAATGACTTTTTCTTTTAAATAGTCTAAAATGATATTTTCATCTATGGAAATACTTACCGTTAATACACCTTCACTTTCACCACGATTAATGGCTAAAATGCGATATTTTTTAATATATTTTACTTCTTCTTTAAAATCATAATACATCTCATAAGTTTTAAGTTCATCTACCGCATTCTTTTTCTTTTTACTGGTAAGCATACCATTATGAAAAGTTAAATATCTAATTTGTTTTCTAAATGATGCATTATCACTAATCCATTCGGCAATAATATATTTAGCACCTTCTATCGCATCATCTATAGTTTTAACATTATCATTTAAATATTTTTTGGCTAAATCTTCTAGTTTACCATTTACTTTAAAACTCATGATTATTTTGGCTAAAGGCTCTAAACCATTTTTAATAGCTTCAGTTGCTTTAGTTTTTTTCTTTTCTTTAAAAGGACGATAGATATCTTCAATTTCAACTAACTTTTGAGCATCATTAATCTTTTTGGCAATCTCATCAGTAAGTAAACCTTTTTCATCAATAAGTCTAATTACTTCATCTTTCCGTTTTTGTAAATTAACCCCATAAGTATATTCGGTTTCAATAGCTCTAATAACTGTTTCATCTAAATTACCAGTCACTTCTTTTCGGTATCTCGCAATAAACGGAATTGTATTTCCTTCTTCAAGTAATTTTAAAGTTGCTTCAACACTTTTAAAACTAATGTTTAAAGTATGAGCTAAATTTTCTATTATATTATTTTGCATTTTTTTATAACTCCTTCAATTATTTTGTTTCTTCATTAAATTCATTCCATATTCCACCTTTTGGCATTAATATGAAATCCATTACTTCATCTTTAACCGGATGTTTAAATTTTAAATGATAGGCAAAAAGGGCAATTTGTTTTCTGTCTTCCTTACCATATAATTGATCACCATATAAAGGGCATCCCCTACTTGCAAATTGCAGACGAATTTGATGATGACGACCAGTAATCAAATTAACTTTAACTAGATTTAAATTATCATGTTTTTTAATAAGTTCATATTCTAATTTAGCATATTTGCCTTGTTCTTTATTTGTAATAATACTTTTTTCATCTAACTTTTCAATGTAATCTTCCATGGTGCCTTTTTTATCTACATTACCATAACAAACTAGTAGGTATTCTTTTACCATTTCGTGATTTTGAATCATTTTAGATAAACGAGATGCTGCTTTACTAGTTTTAGCAAAAACCATAACGCCACCGACTGGACGATCTAAACGATGAACAAGTCCTAAATAAACATTACCTGGTTTTTGATATTTTTCTTTTAAATAACTTTTTATCATTGTTAGTAAATCTAAATCTTTGGTATAATCACCTTGACATAAGACATTTGGTTTCTTTTCGACTACTATAATGTGATTGTCTTCATATAAAATGTTTAAATTATTCATTTTCTACTCTTCCTGTAATACCACAAGATAAATATAAATTACTATTTTCAATTGGCAAGCATAAATCATCTACTAGAATTTTTTTATCTTTAAAATTAAGTTTTAAAATATTTTCTAAACTTATATTTGGTAAATTAGTTGAATAAGTATTTATTATAAAGAATAAAAAATTATCATCTAGTATTTCCTTACATAATTTAATTAAATTTTCTAAATCACTATCTAGTGACCAAATCTCACCATTAGCACCTCTGCCATAACTAGGTGGATCCATAATAATGGCATCGTATTTATTGCCACGTCTTATTTCTCTTTTCACAAATTTAATAACATCATCAACTAAATAACGAACAGGAGCATCTTCTAAATTATTAAGTTTAACATTTTCTTTCGCCCATTCAATCATTCCTTTAGATGAATCAACATGGGTAACTTTAGCACCAGCTTTAAGACACGCAACAGTTGCACCTCCAGTATAAGCAAATAAATTTAATACTTTTACCTCTCTATTACTTTCTTTAATTTTATAGATAGCATAATCCCAATTGCAGGCTTGTTCAGGAAATATACCTGTATGCTTAAAACCCATTTCTTTAATTAAGAATTTTAAATCTTTATAATTAATTACCCAATTTTCTGGCGTTTTTAATTTATTCTCCCAATACCCTCCACCAGTATTACTACGATGATAAATAGCATTTATTTTATATTCGGAAAAATCACCTAAATCCCAAGTAATTACAGGATCTGGTCTTAAAAGTAAAATATCACGCCAACTTTCAAGTTTCATTCCCTTACTTGTTTTAAGTATTTTATAATCTTGCCAATCATTACTTACTAACATAGAAAAACCACCTACAAATTAATTATACAATAAAAAAAGAAAATAACCTAATAATTAATTTTAATATTAAAAAAATCAAATTAGTTAAACTAATCTGATTTAGATATATTACTAACTGCATATATTGCATCATTCGCTGCCGTTACTAATTGATAGACATCTTTTTTAATAACATCACCAATGGCATATACTCCATTTATATCTGTTTCATATTTTTCATTTACTCTAATATAACCTTGTTCATCTAAAATATTTAAACTATTAAATATTTCTGTATTAGGTTTATAGCCAATATAGATAAATACTCCAGAAACATCTAATTTTTGCTCATTATCTAAAATAATACTTTCTATTTTACCATCTACTTCATTATATTCTTTAATATTAACATTGCAAATAATTTCCATATTTTTAGTATTTCTAACTTTAGTTTCTAAATATTTTTCACCTTTAAATTTATCTTTTCTGTTCAAAATATATACTTTATGACATATTTTAGCTAAGTATAAAGATTCTTGCAAAGCACTTGAACCACTTCCGACAACTGCAACATCTTTATCTTTATAAAATGCACCATCACAAGTAGCACAAGTACTAATACCACGACCAAGTAAATCTTTTTCATTATCAAGACCTAAAAATTTAGGCTTAGTACCCGTTGCAATTATGACATATTTAGCATGTAATTCTTCATTTTTAGTTACTACTATTTTTTCATCATCTTGAATTTTTAAATCAATTACTTCACTAAATTTATAAGGTATTTCTAAATCTTTAATTTGCTCCAATAACTTATTGGAAAAATCAGCACCATTAATATTCATTAAACCAGGGTAATTACTAATAGTTTCAATATTATTAAGCATACCACCAACAGCACCCATATCAATAAGTAAAACATTTAAATTAGCTCTTTTGGCATAAATACCAGCAGTTACACCACCAATACCCATACCAATAACTATTAAATCATACATAGATTATTCCTCCACATTATTATTTAATTCTTCTCTTGTTTGATTACCTATCCAAAAATATTGATTTTCTAAATCTTTTATTGGAATCAATACATCTATATAAGTATATTTGCTTAAAGCAAATTTTTTAAATTCATCATCATCATCATCACTATATTGTTTAATCATATCACCAAAAGCTATTATATTACTATAATTAACATTTTGATCATTTTGCTTTTTATTGCTATCAAACAAATATAAATTATTTTTACTACTAATTTTTAATTCATCTTTATCTATTTTAAAAATTAGATGTATATAATAATTATTATCTTTAATTTTATTCTTATAATTATCTGATAGTTCCATCTTATAAATTGGTTTATTAGTATTTATTATATAGCGATATTTATCAGTTGGTTCTATTCTACTATCTATCATATTTTGCAGTTCTTTTCTAGTAATGGATTCTTTAAATGTTATATCTCCATCTTCTAACAAAACAATATCATCTTTTTTTAAAGGAATTTCAACATTGGAAACATACAAACCATCTATTATTTTTATAAATTTTTGAATAGAATACCTATTTTGTTCTAAAGAACTCAACCAGCCTTTAATCCAACAGCCATCATATATGCAATAATCAAAAGTTGAATCAAACCTAAAAGAATCGTTTCCAAGGCTTTCCTTATATTCAGACAAGGCATAATACAATTCATTAGTTAATACTGTATAGCGGACATTATCATGGGAGAAATATTTATTAATTGTATCTTTAAAAATATCTAATCTCTCTTGATATGAATTATTATCTTCTGATATTATAAAAATTCCATCAGATAAATATACTTGCACTGGTTCTTTAAGTAAATAATTTTTAATATCGCCTGTATAATAATTATGAAAAAAAGATTCTGAAGTACTTTCTAATAAATTATCAGAAAATATAGAATTATTAAATTTACTATAATCATTAGTATTATTGGTAAGATTTTCATAAACTGGTGATAATTTTTGTATCATCGGATTCCATATTTCTTCCTTTATATCATTTAAAATGTCTTTTGATTGATAATTATCATAATATTTTTCTTGTGAATATGAATATACTACATTTACACCATCATTAAAAGTTATTAAAGTTTCGGTTTTGGTAGACGGAAAAGCTGGATTAATTTGATAAATATTTTCTGTATCTTTAACTTCAAAATTTCTTCCATATTTTTGCTTTAAGTATTCTTGAGCATTTGTAACAATCTCATTTTTATTTCCACAACTAGTAGCAAATAAGATTAAAAAGCAAATAATAACTCCCTTCATAAATAATTTTTTCTTGTTTTTAACATTTATCATTTAACCACTACCTTTCTTTTAAATAAATGTTATTTCTATTTCACAGGTCCACTTTGTTCATCACTATATAAATCTTCAAAGCGTCCTTTTCTACTAAGTATAATAAATATAACTAAACCAGTAATAAATAAAATAACTGATACTATTTGGGCTACTCTAAAACCAAAAAACATTAGTGAATCGGTGCGTAATGCTTCAATAAAGAAACGACCAACCGAATAATACATCATATAAAGACAAGTGAGTTGCCCTCTTTTTAAATAACGATATCGTCTTACAAAAAGTAAAATAATAAAACCAATTAAACAAAAAATACTTTCATAAAGAAATGTGGGATGATAATAAACATTACCTATTTTCATACCTTCAATTATTTTTTCTGGTATATGTAATTCTTTTAAATGATAATAAGTTGTCGCTGCTCCATGGGCTTCACTATTAAAGAAATTACCCCATCTACCAATTGCTTGGGCTAAAAGTAATGGTACAACAACTATATCGGTTATCTTAAAAGTATTAATATTGTATCTTTTAGTATAGACAATTATAGTAATAAGGCCTCCTATAATACCACCATGAATAGCAAGTCCACCTTCCCAAATCTTAAAAACATCTAAAATATTATTTTGATATAGTTCATAATTAAAAATACAATAATAAATGCGGGCACAAATTATACCAACTATAATAACCCAAAAGGCTAAATTAAACATAAAATCTTTTGGAATATTAAATCTTTTACCTTCTCTTATTACCATAAATATTGAGATAAGCATTCCAGTAAGTAACATTAAAGAATACCATCTAACTTCAAAACCACCGATTGTAAATGCAATTGGATTCATTCTATCACCCTATAATTATTATAAAACAAAAAAAGTAACCTGTGAATTACTTTTTAAGTTTTGTTTGTTCTAATTCTACTCTTCCTAAACTTTTAATAGCTAAAGGATTAATGTATAAACCATTATTTTCCTTAGTCATAATAATATTTACATCTTCTAAATTAATACCTTTACTTAATAAAAGATTAGATAAATCATTAATTCTAATAAAGTATGATTTATTACCACTTTTATCTAAAACATCAAAGTAAGGTTTTAAACAAACTAAATCACCATATTGATTAAGATCATCAACAATGCATTCATTAAAAAATAAATTATTGTCATTAGCATTTTTATAATCTCCACCAACACTTATTATACTATTAAGAGGTTGTCTATTAATAAATGTTTGAAATTCTTCAATTATTATATTTTTAAAACTATTATATAAACCTTCATTATTTAATTCTGTATCTCTATCATGCATACAAGAAATATTACCAAAATTAGCTTTATTTTCATATTTAGTTGATTTATATACATAATCAATAAAAACATCTAATAGTTCGCTTAATTTATCATAATCTTTTTCTAAATATTCTTGTATAAATATTTTTGGTAAACTAAAGACTACATCTTTATCAAAGCCATTTTTAATTAAATATAATTTTATTTTTGCTAAGTTACTCATAATTGATCTCCTCATACGCCTATTAAATTATACTTTATTTAAATATTTAGTCAAGAAAAAATTTTATAAATCTTCATTCATTAAGAAATCAATTATATTAATGTTTTTAATACCATTTTGTGAAAAATCTCTTTTATCTAAAGAAATTATATATTTTGGATAATTATCATCAATATTTTTAAATGCATTAAATTCTCTTTCTCTTGCTTCCTCATTAGAAAGTTCATAAGTAACTTGAATATATATTTTTTTGTCATCTTTTTGTGCTACAAAATCTATTTCAATATTATTATTTTTACCAACATATACCTCATAATCTCTTTTAATAAGTTCATTATAAACTATATTTTCTAATACTATATAATTTTTAAAATCTTTATTATTATTTTTAATTTGAGCAATTCCTAAATCAGTAACATAATATTTATTCAAAGTTTTTAACATACCTTTACCATGAATATCGTAACGATAAACTTTTTTAATTATAAGTGCCTTACATAAAGCATCAATATAAGTATATATTGTATCTGTTGAAACTTTACGATATTCTTTTTCTAAATAATTAACAATATTTTCTGCTGAAAATTCTCTGCCTATTGTATCAAGTAAATAATTTAATATTTTATCAAATAGAATTATATCTTGAAGATTTAGTCTTTTAACAATATCTCTTAAAATAATAGAATCATATACACTATGAAGATAATTTTTTATGTCAAGTTCGCTCGTAAATTCACAACGATTAGGAAGTCCTCCCCATTTAGCATAATCCCAAAAGTTATTTAAATCATTAGCATCTTTTTTGGTAAGTTCAATATATTCTTTATAAGATAATGGATAGATGTTAAAAAGAACATATCTTCCCGATAAAACTGTTGATAATTCATCAGATAACATTTTACTATTTGAGCCAGTTATAAATATACTAATATTTTTAATTGATGCTCTTAAAGAGTTAATAACTTTTTCAAAATTATCAACATTTTGAATTTCATCTAAAAATACATAATACATTTTATCATCTTTTATTTGTTCTTTTATATATGCATTTAACTTTTTATAATCTTTTAATTCTTCATATTCGATAAATTCAAAATTAATACATATTATATGTGTATCATTTACTTTTTCTTTTTTTAAATCATTAATAATTTGATCTAAAATAACTGATTTACCACATCTTCTAATACCAACTAAAATTTTAACTAAATTAGAATTATAAAATCCTCTGATTTTATTTAGATAATCTGTTCTGATTAACATTTTAATCAACTCCCATAATTATTATATTACAAATATTTATATAAGTAAAGTTATTTCATTTGAGTGAAATAACTTTTTAATTTTTTAAACTTATTTCACTCAAATGAAATTATTTTTGATTTAAAAAAGAGAATTTTACTTCTCTTTTGCAAATATTTTCTTTAAAAATTGGCCTGTATAAGATTCTTCTACTTTAGCTACTTCTTCTGGAGTACCAGTAGCAATAACATTACCGCCAAATTTTCCACCTTCAGGGCCTAAATCAATAATATAATCAGCTTGTTTGATAACATCTAGATTATGTTCAATAACAATAACAGTATCTCCATTATCAACAATACGATTTAAAACTTCAAGTAGTTTTTTTATATCAGCTGAATGAAGACCAGTAGTAGGTTCATCTAAGATAAAGACTGATTTACCGGTTGGTTTCTTTTGTAGTTCTTTCGCAAGTTTTACTCTACCTGCTTCACCACCGGATAAAGTAGGTGCTCCTTGACCAAGAGTTATATAAGAAAGTCCAACATCATACATAACTTGTAATTTATCTCTAACTTTTGGGATGTTTTCAAAGAATGGTAGAGCTTCACTAACTCGCATATCTAGAACATCAGCAATGCTTTTACCTTTAAATTTAACATCTAAAGTTTCTTTATTATAGCGTTTGCCACCACAGACATCACAAGGAACATAAACATCAGGTAAGAAGTGCATTTCAATTTTTTTAACGCCATCACCCCAACAAGCTTCACATCTTCCACCTTTTACATTAAATGAGAATCTTCCTTTATCATAACCACGCATTTTAGATTCTTTCATATTAGCAAAGACATCACGAATATCGTCGAATACCCCAACATATGTAGCAGGATTACTTCGAGGCGTTCTCCCAATTGCATCTTGACTAATATTTACTACTTTATCAACATTTTGCATTCCTAATATTTTTTTGCATTTACCTGGAATATCTTTTGATTTATAAAATTCGCGATGTAATGTTTTATAAAGTATTTCATTAACTAAAGTACTTTTACCTGAACCGGAAACGCCTGTTACCACAACAAACTTATTAAGTGGAAATTTAACATTAATATTATTTAAGTTATTTTCAGAAGCACCCTTTACTTCTAGATATTGGCCATTTCCTTTACGATGCTTTTTTGGTATTTCAATTTTCTCTTTACCACTTAAATAACGACCAGTAATACTTTCATCACAATTCATTACTTCTTCTGGGGTACCTTTAGCCACAATATAACCACCGGCTTCCCCTGCACCAGGACCAACATCTACTAAATAATCAGCCGCTAGCATTGTATCAGTATCATGTTCAACGACAATTAAAGTATTACCTAAATCGCGCATTTCTTTTAGGGAATTAATTAACTTTTCATTATCTCTTTGATGAAGCCCTATTGATGGCTCATCTAAAACATATAAAACACCAGAGAGTTTACTACCTATTTGGGTAGCTAGTCTAATTCTTTGGGCTTCACCACCAGATAGAGATGCTGCATTTCTAGCAAGAGTTAAATAATTAAGACCAACATTCATCAAAAAATCTAATCTAGCAAGTATTTCTTTTAATAATAAACGACTAATTTCTTCTTCCTCTTTTGTAAGTTTTAAATTATTTAAGAAATCTCTTAATTCATCAATCGCCATTTCGGTCATTTCATAAATATTTTTCTTATTTATTTTAACTGCTAAAATTTCATCTTTTAATCTTGTGCCATGACAACATTCACAAGTAGATTCAACCATAAATCCTTCTATCCACTCTCTTATCCAAGATGAATTAGTCTCTAAATATCTTCTTTCTAAATTATTAATAATACCTTCATATCTTGATTTAGTATCTCTCGTACTACCATTTTTAGCAACATAATGAAAATCCATAATATCTTTCGTACCATAAAGAATAATATCTAAATCTTTCTTAGGCATATCTTTAACTGGTATATCTAAATCAATATTATAATGTTCCGCAACTGTCTTTAAACTACTCATATACATATTGTTATCAAGATTAATAGCAATAATAGCCCCTTTTTTAATACTTTTATTTCTATCAGGGATAAGTAAGTCTTCACTTATTTTAAGTTTTGTGCCAAGGCCTTTACATTCATCACAAGCCCCATATGGTGAGTTAAATGAAAACATTCTTGGTTCAAGTTCAGATATCGAAAAGTTACAATACGGACAAGCATAATTTTCACTCATTAACATATCTTCTTCATCATTAATGCGAATAATTACTAAGCCTTTTGCCATCTTACAACTAGTTTCGACTGCTTCAAAAATTCGACTTCGCTCATCAGGTGTCACTAATAATTTATCGATTAAAACATAAATATCATCTTTAATATTTTTTTCTAAAGTTATCTCATCAGTAGCATTATACATTACACCATTAACTTTAATTTTAGTGTATCCTTTACTTCTCAAATCCTCAATTAAATCTTTATGCGTTCCTTTTTCACTTCTAACTACTGGCGCATATATTTCAATTTTAGTTCCTTCATCTAAAGCTAAAATTTTATTAGTCATTTCTTCAATACTTTGACTTTTTATAGGTATTTTATGGGTAGGACAATAAGGAACACCAATTCTTGCATAAAGTAATCTTAAATAATCATATAATTCGGTTATAGTACCAACAGTTGATCTTGGGTTTTTATTAGTAGTTTTTTGGTCAATTGAAATACTTGGTGAAAGTCCTTCAATTGAATCAACATCAGGTTTTTCACTATTACCTATAAATTGACGAGCATAAGCAGATAAGCTTTCAACATATCTTCTTTCCCCTTCAGCATAAATGGTATCAAAAGCAAGACTACTCTTACCACTACCTGATACTCCCGTCATAACAATTAATTTATTTTTAGGTAACTCTAAATCAACATTTTTTAAATTGTTTTCTCTTGCACCCCTAATAACTATTTTATCCATAAAAACACCCACTTTTCTAAAATATTTTAATACTTTTTTTAAAATATTCAAGCATTAATATAATAACAAACGAATGTATGTAAGTCAATATTAAATAATTTGAGTTTAGGTTTTTTATGAAAATTTTAAAAAAATTATAATTATTTATAATATTATATGAAAATTATTGCTTTTTTATAAAATTTAATCACGCCAAAAATTTGACACCTTAAAATGTCATTTTTAAGTTAATTTAAAATTTTTATTTTTACAGTTTTAATTGTAATTGTTTTTCATGTACTTTAATTTCTATATTTTGCCAACTCTTTATTCCTTCATGAGCACATTCTAATATCTTTTTTATTCCTTTTGCTATTTGTCCTAACCAAACTATCGCTTTATCTTTTAATGATTTTGATGCATATATTATCTTTATTGTTAATAATTTCTTATTTATTTTATCTGCAAGTATTGCTATATGTCCTAAATGTATTGTAAGTATCATATTTAAATTATTCATACTCTCTAATGTTCTTACTCTCATATTTTCAAAATCATATTCTTGCTTTTTCCCTCGAAAGTGTTCTTCTATTTTCCATCTTGATAAATATAATCTTGCTACTTTTATTACATCTTCTTTTCCTTTTATTTCTATATTTGTTAGTAATTTCATTGGATGTTCTTCACTTAAGCCATATACTATTACTAATGTATATTCTTTTTTATTATATGGTAATGTTGCTTTTGTATAACTTAACATTACCTCTGTTTCTTCATTTTCATCAAATAATAATTTCATTGTTATTTTACCTTTTCTTGCTTTGGCTACTTCTTCAACACGTTTCTTTTTCCCTTTAAATAAAAGTGTTCTATTATCATCTAGTCTTACTACAAATTTTCTATTTCCTTTACTCATATATGCATATATTTTATTATCATCATATCCTCGGTCAAATATCCCTGTAAATTTATCACTAGTTAGTTCTTCAACTGCTTTTATACTTTCTAATGTATATTCATTTTTACTTTTAAAATCTTTGCTTTTACACGAATATATTTTGCTATATACACTTATCGGTTGCTTTTCATTTTTTGTTAATACTACTGCTTCACAAATATGGTAGCCATTTACTATTTTTTTATCTTGGCTTGATGCATCTATTACTCGGTCTAAATCTTCTAATTTTTTACTATGTTCTTTATTTATATCACTATCATCAAATAAGGCAATTATATTATCTTCATCTATATTCCTTTTTACTTCTTCTAAGTAATTAGTCCATATTTGTTCTTTTTCTTCTGGATATAAATTTGTTAAATTATCACATAATCTTTCTATTGTGTAACCAATTTTTATGTCTTCATCTAATGCTCTTGCTATTTCAGATATTAAACAACTTCCTCCTTTTGCTAGTCCATATTGCATATCTAGTACAAATTTTGATGTACTTTTATTTAGGCTATTTGTAATTTTTTGT
>CANPZJ010000013.1 GCA_947588795.1 uncultured Bacilli bacterium | reverse complement strand
TCAGATGCTATTAAAGAATACATCCCAATATGCATTAGAGAAGTACTGGCAAGTACTATTAATTTAACAATAACCCCAATTATAGTTATTTTCATGGTAATATGTGCTTTATCTAAAGCTTGTAAGTAACTTATTAAAATATTTTCAATATAAAATAGCGGAAATATTGGGGCTAGGATATTGATATAATTAATACCTAAATGGGTGTTATATAAAAAGTTTAGAATAGTATCGCCAAAAAACATTAGGATAACGGAATAACTGATACCAATAAATAAAGCAAAAGTTAAGGCTTCTTTAAGCCTTTTTTTCATACACTTATAATTACATTGTAAATAGTTTTTACTTACTTCTGGAATTAAAGAAGAAGAAATGACGGTAATAAAGAATGATGGCACAGTTAAAATAGCAATTGAATAAGCATTATAGGCACCATATTCTACTAGAATATAATTATTAGAGTATCCTGAAAATAAAAGTAAATTAGTAAGAATTATTGGTTCAAAAAAATAACCAATATTACCAATTATTCTTGATGAGACTGTTGGAAGAGAGATATTTAAAATATTTTTTAAAGTATATTTATCAGGTATTAAATCATGTTTTCTAATCTTGATATGTTTAGGTAAAAATAAGAGATTTACAAATATCGAAACAACTTCTTCAAAAAATGAGATTACAAATAGAGAAGCAGCTGCCAGTATTTCATTTCTAGCCATAATAGAAGGCACAAATAGATAAATTAAAGTACCTCTTACTAATTCTTCAATAATATTCGATACCACATTTGGTACCATATTTTGTTTACCATAAAAATATCCTTTAATAATACAAGAAATAGAAATAATGGGAAATGTTAGACTCATTGCAATAATAAGTAAGTAGCACCGCTCTTCATGTAAAAGATTAACTGAAATAAATTTAGCTGAAAAGAGCATAAATAAAACGACAACAAAGTTAATCGCCATAATAAGAATAGTTGATGTTGATATTATTTTTAAATTATTATGCTTATTTTCGGCAATTAATTTTGAGATTGTAGTAGGTAAAGCCAAAGTAGCAATCGTAATAAGAAGAGAATAAGTTGGGGTAACTAATGAATATAATCCTAAAACTTCTGCTCCAACTATACGCGTATAAATAATTCTAATAATAAAGGCAAGTATTTTAGTAATAATACCACCAAGGATTAAAATTAATGTAGATTTAATAAATATATTTTTAGATTTCATAATTCACCTTTAAATGATAAATAAAATGTTATATAATAATATTATGAAAGAAGGTCTACTTTTATGGTTAAAGAAGCAGAAAAATATAATAATGTAAATGAACTTTATGTAAGAATACTTCCTGCTTTAAAAACAAAAGTAGCAGAACTTAAAAGAGAAAAAATCTACTATATAAAAGAAAAAGATATTTGGAATTATTGTGTTGAAAATATTTGGCAAAATAAAAAAGATTTGCGCATTTATGAATTAGTTGATAATATATTAAACATTGATGCAATAAAATTAGATATTTATTTTAAGAAAAATTTATATAAATATCAAAATATAAATGAATAGGATGGTATAATTGAAAGATACAAAAATTGATATACAAACTATACTAAATAAATTAGATTATTTAGATGATAATGCTAAAGAAAAAATAAAAAAAGCTTACGATTTTGCTTTAAATGAACATAAAGGATTAAAAAGACAATCAGGTGATGATTATATTACTCATCCTTTACATGTAACGGAAATATTAACTACATTAAATGTTGATGAAACTACCATAGTAGCATCTCTTTTGCATGAAGTATTAAATCATGGTGATTCTACGAAAGAAGAAGTAGAAGAAAAATTTGGTAGTGAAGTAGCTACTATTGTTGATTGCGTTTCGAAAATAAATAAATTAGAATTAAGTGATGAAAATGAATCTTCGGCTATCTATTTAAGAAAAGTATTGGTGGGGCTTGCTAAAGATCCAAGAGTTTTATATATTAAACTTGCTGATAGATTACATAATATGCGTACTATTTGGGCACTTCCAGTTGAAAAACAAAGAGTAAGAGCGAATGAAACAACGACTGTTTTAATTCCAATTGCTCATCGTTTAGGTATAAACTCTCTTAAAAGTGAACTGGAAAATATCTGCCTTAAAATATTAAAACCTGATATTTATAATGATATTTTAAATATGCTTAATAACGCTAATGGTAAGTTAAATGATAATTTAGCCAAAATGCAAAGTGACTTAACTAATCTTTTAAATGAAAATAATATCAAACATAAAATAAAAAGTAGAGTTAAAAGTGTCTATAGTATTTATAATAAAATGTCTAATGGTAAGAAATTTAGTGATATTTATGATATTTTAGCTTTAAGAATATTTGTAGAAACTGAAAATGAATGCTATCAAGTTATCAATTTAATTCATAGTAAATATAAGCAAATGAAGGGTAGATTTAAAGATTATATTGCCAATCCTAAGGCTAATATGTATCAAAGTTTACATACAACTATTTATGATGAAGATAATAATGTTTTTGAAGTTCAAGTAAGAACTTATGAAATGGATGAAATAGCGGAAAAAGGTATCGCATCGCATTGGTCTTATAAAGAAAAGGGTACAAAAAAAGTACAAGCTATTATGGAACAAAAGTTAGAAATGTTCCGCAATATTATTGAGGCTTACAACGAAGAAAATGAAGAAGCTTTTGCTAGTACGGTTCAAAGTAATTTACTTAGTGAACTTATTTATGTCTTTACCCCTAAAGGTGATGTAATAGAGCTTCCTAAAGATTCAACTCCAATCGATTTTGCTTATCGTATTCATAGTAAAATAGGTGATACTTTAACCGGAGCTATAGTTAATGATAGTATTGTACCGCTATCTTATCACCTACAAAATAACGATGTAGTAAAACTTACTACTAATAGTAGTGCAACTCCTAATAAAGATTGGTTAAATTTTGTTAAAACACCATCTGCTAAAGCGAAAATAAAATCATATTTTAGTAAACAAGAACACGAAACATTAGTTAGTAAAGGTAAACTTATTTTAGAAAAAGAATTACGTAAAAGAAAACTTAGTTATAGTGATGTTTTAAATGATGAAAATTTAAAGAAAATTTTAAAAGATTTAAAATTAGATACGATAGATGATTTATATTCTTCAATTGGATCACTTAGATATACCGTTGGTTATATTATTAATCTAACTAAAGATGATAAACAAAATGTTGATGATATCCTAATGGAAAGATTAAGACCAACGATTATTAAAAATAATAGTAAAGATGATATTATTGTTGATGGTAATACCAATATTATGTATTCTTTAGCTAAATGTTGTCATCCAGTTAAGGGTGATGAAATAATTGGCTTTGTCACTAAAGGCGAAGGTGTATCTGTTCATAAAAAAGATTGTCCTAATGCCAAAATGAAAGAAGAGAGAATTATCAAAGTAGAATGGAATGATAATTCTACTAATAGTTATTTAACTACTATTAATGTAAGAATAAATACTACTGATAATTTAACAGATATTATTGAAGAAGCTATTAGAGAAAAATTAAGTATAGTAGAAATTAAAAATAATGAAATAGATCATACTTTATATAGTAAAATAACTATTAAAGTAAAAAATAAAGAAGAATTAGATAATTTTAAAAATCATATTAAAAGTTTTAAAAATATTGAATTAATGGAGTAGTTTATGAAAGTAGTTATTCAAAGAAGTAAAGAAAGTAATGTCGTAATAGATAATAAAATATATAATAGTATTCCTTATGGGTTAGTTATTTTATCTTGCTTTACTGAAGGAGATACCATAGATGATATTAATTATATCGTTAAAAAAGTAACTAATTTAAGAATATTTGATGATGATAATGGCGTAATGAATAGAAGTATTCTTGATATTACTGGTTCAATATTATCTATTAGTCAATTTACTTTATATGCTGAGACTAATAAAGGTAATCGTCCAAGTTATATAAAAGCTTTAAATGGTGG
This sequence comes from uncultured Bacilli bacterium, assembly GCA_947588795.1. GTDB lineage: Bacteria > Bacillota_I > Bacilli_A > RF39 > UBA660 > SIG200. The sequence continues at coordinate 9,794 of CANPZJ010000013.1, read as the reverse complement.
GGAAGCCACTAAGTTATATGATTTATTTAATCAAAAACTAAATGAAATAGTTCCAACTGTTACTGGTGTCTTTGGTGCTGATATGACTTTAAATATTACAAATGATGGACCTATAACTATAATTATTGATAGTAAAAATAAATAAAAGGAATAATTATGAATTTATATGATAAAATAACTAATATTAGAGAAATAGATAGAGTAAAAGTAATTGAAGAAGTTATAAAAGAAGTAAAACAAGAATATCAAAAACTAACTACTAAAAGAACTTGTGTAATTTATAGTAGTTTAGTCTATATTTTGTTAAATCAAAAACATATTACAACTAGAATTATTAATACTAAAGATTTAAATCTTAATTTTGAGCACCAATTTTGTTTAGTACCTGATCAAAACAATAAATATTATTTAATTGATTTAACATACGATCAATTTAATAATACTAATTTTAAAGAATTATCTCAAAATGGTTATATAATTATAAATGATTTAGAGTTTAATAAATATTTAAATATAGTTACTAATGGCGAAGCTAAAGATATATATGAAGTAGATCAAATATTTTATCAAACCAATCCTTATGAAAAAAAACTAGACAAATAATTTTAAAAGTGTTACAATACATCTACTTTTGTAAGGGAGTTTTTGGCTATGTTAGAAGAATATTTAAAAATTTTTAATGATTATTTAGATATACAAGATATAAAAGGGGCTTTAAATTATTTTGATAAAATATTTATTGATTCAAAATATTTAAAAGTTAAAAATTTATTTTTATATCTTTTAGGATGTATTACAATATTACCAGATAAATATTTAGATTATGCACGAACACTATTTAATTATGATTTAATTATGCCAGTAAATAATTTGGATAAAACTGAAAGCAAAAAATTTATTAAAAGCATTTTATATCATTATTTTATTAAAGCCACTAATACATATTATGAATATATGGAAAACACTTATTCTTTAGAATGTAAAAGAGCATTACTTAATTTAATGCATTTAGCTTATGGTGTAAAAAAAGAAGAAGATAAAATAATGGGAAATCTTTTTAGAGAAAAAGATTATTATAATTTATATGTTTATGTTGATGATTTAGTTCATAGTCATCCAATTTATAATAATATTTATATTTTATATTTGCTATTGCAAGATTATATAACTAAAGATTATTTTGATAGCAATAAAAAATATACTCATTTAATTGATAAAGTTAAACATAAACAATATGACTTGGTTTTAGAATATTATCAAAATATTAATTATCGTGAAGCAGATAATGCAGAAATTTCTATCATCATTGATGTTTTGGAAAATATTATAAAAGAAAAAGCAAAAATGCCTGTTCCAGAGGTTATATCAGAAAAAAAGATAGTAAATATAGACAAAGATATGTTTTTAGATTTTTTGATTAGTGTCGAAGATGTTGCTGAAGAAGAAGGATTTGTAATATTAAATCCAGAAAGTAAAGAAATAAATCAAGAAATGCGTGATTTAATTTATTATAGACCTAATTTAGCATCTTATGAAATAGGAGACTATCAAAAACAAGTAGTTATAAATATTAGAAAAAATGATTTATTAACTTTTGATAAGATTATATTTGATTTAAAAACAGAAGCATATAATACTGGAAATAGTTTTAAATATATTGAATATGCTATAAATCATTTTAAACATATTATTCCATCAGAAATAGATGCTGCTAGACTTGCTCAATCTTATTTTCGTGTTGGTTTAAATGATGAAGGATTAAATGCTTTAAAATTAGCTATTGGTATAAAAAAATATATTAAAAATAAAAGTTATAGTAATAGTTTATTAAATTACTATATGATGCAAGATTATTTTACTCATAAAAAAGAAAAAAATTTAACAAGAAATAGACAAAAATAAGTAAATATTATTATAGATTTATTGACTAAAATATAAAAATAAAGTATGATATAAACATAAGTTTTCTATGGGAAAGACAAGTAGTTTATTTAATTTTAATTTAAAGCGAAGACGGATGGTGGAAAAGTCAAATTAAATAAATAAATGAAGACACTTTTTAGATAATAGAAACGCATATAGCGATAAAAATTAAAGACCTAGAAGTAAGGTGGTACCGTGGGATTAATTCTCGCCCTTATGTGATTCTAGGTCTTTTTTTAAAAAAGAAAGAAGGAATTAATATGTTAAGTAAACCAAAAGGAACAATTGATGTAAAGGGTAGTGATGCCCTATTATATGAATATGTAAGTAATTTAGTAAATACCATTATGGCATCTTATAATTATGAATATATTAGAACACCTTTATTTGAGGCAAGTGAACTTTTTCATCGCTCAGTTGGGGAATCTTCTGATATCGTTAAAAAAGAAACTTATGATTTCTTAGATAAAGGCAATCGCAATATGACTTTAAGACCAGAAGGAACTGCCGGAGTAGTAAGAAGTTTTATTGAAGATAAAGAATATGCCTTACCAGATGTAAAAAAATATTATTATAATGGTACAATGTATCGTTATGAAAGACCACAAACAGGTAGACTTAGAGAATTTAGTCAATTTGGTGTAGAAGTTCTTGGTAGTAATGATCCACTTGTTGATGCTGAAGTAATTAGTTTACAATATAAAATATTGGAGGCATTACATATCGATAATTTGCAAGTAAATATTAATACTTTAGGAGATGCTGAATCTAGAGATAATTATCGTGATGCTTTAGTTAAATATATTGAGCCGCATTTAGATGAATTATGTGAAGATTGCAAGGAAAGATTTAAAACTAATCCCTTAAGAATACTTGATTGTAAAGTAGATGCCGATAGTGAAGTATTAAAAAATGCCCCAAAAACAATAGACTATTTAACTAAAGATGCTAAAAATAGATTTGATACTGTTTTAAAATATTTAGATTTATTAGAGGTTGATTATGAGGTTAATCCGAAAATAGTAAGAGGTCTTGATTATTATGATCACACGGTATTTGAAGTAGTATCACTTGATAATAATGAAACAAGACAAAGTGTTTTAGGAGCCGGTGGCCGTTATAATAAATTACTTAAAGAATTAGATGGGCCAGAATCATATGGTATGGGATTTGCTTGTGGCATTGATCGAATTATTAATATTTTAAAAGAAATGGATTTATATAAAAGTATCAAAAGAGAAGTTGATTGTTATGTCATGTATGTATCAGAAGAAGAAAAATTATATGCCCTAGATTTAATTCAAAGTTTAAGATTAAATGGGGTTATATGTGAAACAGATTATTTAAATAAAGGCTTGAAAGGCCAATTTAAACAAGCAGATCGTTTAAATACCAAATATTTGATTATTTTAAATAATGAAGATTTACAAAAAGGCTTAGTTAATGTTAAGGATAATGTAACTAAGGAAGAAGAAAAAGTTGATATATCTGAAGTTGTAGAATATATCATAGGAAATTTATAGGAAGTGATTTTTATGGAAAATATATATCGTAATCGTTATTGTGGTGAAGTATCTAAAGAAGATATAGGTAAAAGCATTAAAGTTGCTGGTTGGATTAATTCGATTCGTAATCTAGGAAGTTTAGTTTTTGTTACCCTTCGTGATGAAACTGGTATTGTCCAAATTATTACGGAAGATGTAAATTTATTTAACGATGTAACAAGAGAAAGTACCGCAAGTATCACTGGTACGGTTAGAATGCGTAGTGATATTAATCCTAACATGAAAACTGGTGAGGTCGAAATTGTTTTAGAAAAGTTAGAAATACTAGGCAAATGTAGTAATGTTCTACCTTTTGAAATAGCGAGAAGTAAAGATGCATCAGAGGAAACAAGACTTAAATATCGTTATTTAGATTTAAGAAATAGTGAAGTACATGATAAAATTTTATTTAGGGTTAAAGTTATTGATTTTATTAGAAAGACAATGAAAGAATTAAATTTTACCGAAATAGCAACACCGATAATTACCGCTAGTAGTCCAGAAGGTGCTAGAGACTTTGTCATTCCATCAAGAAATTATAAAGGTAAATTTTATGCCTTACCGCAAGCACCACAAATATATAAACAACTTTTAATGGTATCAGGATTTAATCGTTATTTTCAAATTGCTCCATGCTTTCGTGATGAAGATTGCAGGGCAGATCGTACTTTAGAATTTTATCAACTTGACTTAGAAATGAGTTTTGCAACTGAAGAAGATGTTTATGCCGTTGGTGAAAAAGTATTCTATGACACATTTAAAAACTTTACTGAAAAGGAAGTATCTAAACCACCATTTAGAAGAATACCATATAGAGAAGCAATGGCTAAATATGGTACAGATAAACCAGATTTACGTAATCCATTAATAATTGAAGATATTACCGAAATATTTAAAAATACTGCTTTTAATGGTTTTAAAGATAAAAATGTTTTAGCTATTAAAGTAGATACTTGTGATAAACCAAATTCTTGGTATAAAAAATTAGAAGAATTCATGAAAGAAAAAGGTGCGGGAGGACTTGCTTATCTTAAAGTAGAAGAGGAAGAAATTAAATCTACTATTACCAAATTCTTAACTGAAGAAGAAATTAATAATTTAAAAAATAAATTAGATTTAAAAGTAGGTAATGTGGTATTTATTATTGCAGGATTAAAAGATGCGCCTAAACTTGCTGGTATTCTAAGAACTAAACTAGGAGTAGAATTAGATTTAATTGACCATAATAAATTTGAATTTTGTATTATTAATGATTTTCCAATGTATGAATATAATGAAGAAGATAAAAAATGGGATTTTGGTCATAATCCATTCAGTATGCCAAAAGGTGGTATGGATGCCTTAAATAGTGGCGATATTGAAAATATTGTTGCATACCAATACGATTTTGTTTGTAATGGTAATGAAATGGCTTCAGGAGCAGTTCGTAATCATGATATTGAAATTATGAAAAAAGCCTTTGCAATTGCTGGTTATGATGAAGAAGTTATCAAAAATAAATTTAGAAGTTTGTATACAGCTTTCCAATTTGGAGCCCCTCCTCATGCAGGTATGGCTCCTGGAATTGATCGTATTGTCATGCTTTTAACTGATGAAGAAAATCTAAGAGAAGTTCAAGTATTTCCACCAAACGTATCAGGCATGGATTTACTTATGGGAAGTCCAAACGTTCTTGATGAAAAACAATTAAGAGAATTACATATAAAAGTAAGAGATTAAAGGAGAATAAATATGGATTTAAAAGATTTATTTAAAGATACTAAAAATTATTTAGATAAAGAAGTAACTATTTGTGGTTGGATTAGAAACCATCGTGATCAAAAAACATTTGGCTTTATCGATTTTTCTGATGGTACTTGCCAAGAACATTTACAAGTTGTTTATGATGAAAAATTAAGTAATTTTAATGATATCAAGAAGTTACTTGTTGGTTGTGCTATATCAGTAACTGGTAAAATAGTTGAATCTAAAGGTAATCAAGATATTGAAATGCAAGCCACTAAAATCGAACTTTTAGGAGATTGTCCGGAAGATTATCCGATTCAACCAAAAAGACATACAAGAGAATTTTTAAGAGAGCAAGCATACCTTCGTCCAAGAACTAATCTATTTCAAGCTGTATTTAGAGTTAGAAGTCTTGCCGCTTATGCAATTCATAAATATTTTCAAGAAAGAGGCTATGTTTATTTTCATGCCCCAATAATTACTGCAAGTGACTGTGAAGGTGCTGGTGAAATGTTCCAAGTAACAACTTTACCACTCGATAAAATAAAAGGTGAAGTAGATTATAGTAAAGATTTCTATGGTAAATTAACTGGTCTTACCGTAAGTGGTCAATTAGAAGCTGAAACATTTGCTCTTGCTTATAAAAAAACATATACTTTTGGACCAACTTTTAGGGCAGAAAACTCTAATACGAAAGTTCATGCATCAGAATTTTGGATGATTGAACCAGAAATTGCTTTTTGCGATTTAGAAGGTGATATGGATATTATGGAAGATATGCTTAAGTATGTTGTTAAATATGTCTTAGATAATGCGCCAAAAGAGATAGATTTCTTTGATAGTTTTGTTGAAAATGGTTTAAAAGAAAAACTTACTAAACTTATAAATAGTAAATTTACGCGAATTGATCATGACGAAGTAATAAAAATATTAAAAGAAGCCCCAGTTAAATGGGAATTTACGCCTGAATATGGTGAAGATATTGCGAAAGAACACGAAAAATATATTACCGAATATTTTAATGGACCAGTATTTATTAAAAATTGGCCAAAAGACATTAAAGCTTTCTATATGAAACAAAATGATGATGGTAAAACTGTGGCAGCAGTTGACCTAGAAGTTCCAGGAGCTGGTGAGTTAATGGGTGGTTCTCAAAGAGAAGAAAACTATGATAAATTACTTAATAGAATGAAAGAACTTGGTATGGAAACAGAAAGTATGAATTGGTATCTAAATTTAAGAAAATTTGGGGGATGTGTTCATTCCGGTTTTGGTATGGGCTTTGAAAGATTACTAATCTATCTTACTGGTGTAGATAATATTCGTGATGTTATTCCATATCCAAGAACACCAGGAAACTGTGAATATTAAGGTGATATAATGAAATTTACAAAAGAATTAGTTGATACTTTAGCAGATAAACTATTAATTGGTTTAACAGAAGAAGAAAATAAACTTGTTTTAGATGAATTTGATATAATTGATCAAAATATGGAACTTATTACGAAGATACCTGATATTGAAAAAGTTGAACCAATGACTCATACTTTAGATGATTTTGAGTACGTTTTAAGAAGTGATGAAAAAGAAGAAAGTATTCCAATAGAAAAGTTACTTCAAAACTGTAAAAGTCATGAAGGAAGAGAAATTGAAGTTCCAAAGGTAGTAGGTTAGGTGACGTATGATGTATATGAATAAAACAATTGAAGAATTACATGAACTATTAAAAAAAGGTCAAGTTACCCCAAAAGAATTAGTAGATGAATCTTTAAAATTATCAAAAGAAGTTCAAGAAAAATGTAATGCGTTTGTTACCATAATAGATAAACCTAAAATTATGCCAGCAAACGAAAATATGCTTTCTGGTATTCCTTTTGGTATTAAAGATAATTATTCTACTGAAGGTATTCTTTCGACTGGTTCATCTAATACCTTAAAAGATTATGTGCCTTTTTATACTGCAACTGCCGTTAAAAATTTAGAAAAATGTGGGGCAATTGCCATAAATAAAACTGCCTTAGATGAGTTTGGTATGGGTGGAACAGGTACTACTTGTCATACGGGTACAGTTCGTAATCCTTGGAATTTAAAAAGAATGTGTGCAGGATCTTCATCTGGTAGTGCTGCTGCAGTGGCATCTGGTGTTTATCCTTTTGCCTTAGGTAGTGATACAGGAGACTCTATTAGAAAACCGGCTGCTTATTGTGGTATTGTTGGCTATAAACCTACTTATGGTATGATTAGTCGTTACGGCTTATTTCCTTTTGCCTCATCTCTCGATCATTGTGGTTGTCTTACTCGTTCCGTTAAAGATGCTGCTATTGTTGTCGATGCGATGAAAGGTATCGATAAAAATGATCAAACAAGTTGGGATTCATCTAATATACATTTATATGAATCAATTGATGGTAAGGTAAAAGGGAAAAAGTTATTCTATATTAAAAATGTGGTTGATTTAGAATATTATCAAAATCCAACGGAAGAATTTGTGAGTCACATCAATAATTTTCATAAAACTCTTGAGATTTTAGAAAAATGTGGTGTAACAGTAGAAGGCATTGAAATAGATAGAAATTTACTTAATGCAATTCCAAGCGTTTATGTTTGTTTATCTTGTGCCGAGGCTACATCAAATATGTCTAATTTGACTGGTATTATCTTTGGTCCAAGAGGTAATGGTAAAAACATCAATGAAATGATGAAAGATCATCGTACGAAAGGATTTTCACCTCTTATCAAAAGAAGATTCGTAATTGGTTCATATATCCTACAAAAAGAAAACCAAGAAAAATACTTTGTTAATGCTCAAAGAGTTAGAAGATTAATCGTCGATAAAATGAAAGAATTATTTAAAACTTATGATGGATTAATTATGCCAGTTGGAACAGGTATAGCACCTCTTCTTGATAATCCAAAAGATTCAGTATCTAATGATGATGTCAGTGTTTTAGAAGAACATTTACAAATTGGTAATTTTGGCGGTTTTCCATCTATAACTATTCCTGATGGCTTTATTGATGATATGCCAGTAGGTATAAACATTACTGGTAATTGTTATGATGATATAAATGTTTTAAATATAGCCTATGCTCTAGAAAGAGAAATGCCATATAAAAATCAAATTGCTAAGGAGGGGATGAAATAATGGGAAAATATAAAGCAGTAATTGGTTTAGAAATGCACTGTGAACTAACTAGTAATACAAAAGTTTTCTCAAGTGCGGAAAATTCATATAATGATACTCCTAATGCTAATGTAAGACCAGTTGATATGGCATTCCCAGGAACTTTACCAACTGTAAACATTGAATGTATAAGAAAAGCCTTATTAATGTCTATGGTTCTTAAATGTAGACAACCAGAATATATGTATTTTGATCGGAAAAATTATTATTATCCCGATCTTCCTAAAGGTTACCAAATTACCCAAATGCATGCGCCAGTTGGGGTAAATGGTAAAATTACTATTGATGTAAATGGTAAAGATAAAGAAGTATTAATTCATGATATCCATTTAGAAGAAGATTCAGCATCTCTTGATCATTACCGTGATATATCATTAATCGATTATAATAGAGCAGGTGTTCCTTTACTTGAACTTGTAACTGAACCATGTTTTTATTCTGCCGAAGAAGCCGTAGCATTCTTAGAATATATGCGAAGAATTTACCAATATTGTGGTGTATCTGAAGCTGATACCAAAAAAGGGCAAATAAGATGTGATGTCAATGTTTCAATAATGGATGAAGATGCAACTGAACTTGGAACAAAAGTAGAAATGAAGAATATTAATTCATTTGCTAATGTCTATGATGCTATTAACTATGAAATAAAAAGACAAACTGAACTAAAAGATGCAGGACGTTATGATGAAGTTGAACAAGAAACCAGAAGATTTGATGAAGAAACTGGTACTACTATTAGAATGCGTAGCAAAGTTGATGCGATTGATTATAAATACTTTGTTGAACCAAATATTCCTAAATATAGAATAACTAAAGAATGGCTAGACGAAATAAAAAAAGATATTCCCATGCTTCCAAGAGAAAGAAAAGAATATTATATAAATAAATTAGGTTTATCAGAATATGATGCTAATATTATTATTAAAGAAAAAGATTATGCAGATTATTTTGAAGAGTGTGTAAATATTGGTATTAATCCGAAAACTGCTGCTAATTATTTAATTGTCCAAATAATTGCTTATTTAAATAAAGAAGGTATTACTTTAAAAGATTTCTATTTAACACCTAAGTTACTTTATCAAATAACTAGTGAACTTGATAAAGGCACGATATCATCTAAACAAGCCAAAGAAATATTTAATAAAGCTATTATGGAAGGAAAAGAACCTAAAACATATATTACTAGTGATAATGCCCAAATATCTGATACAGATGCATTAAATGGTATAATAGATAATATATTAAATAATAATGAGTCCCAAATTGAGGCATATCATAATGGTAAAACTAATTTATTTGATTATTTTGTTGGCCAAGTTATGAAAGAAACTAAAGGTAAAGCCAATCCAACCATAGTTAAAGATATTTTAAGAAAAAAATTAGATTAATATAATAAAAATTGCTTTTACTTTGAGAAT
>CANPZJ010000012.1 GCA_947588795.1 uncultured Bacilli bacterium | reverse complement strand
GTTTTATTTATTTTTATTCCTTCCATCGTTTCTAATTTAGCAGTTATTCTTTCATTAAGTAAATTAATATATCTTTCTCTTTTATCTAAATCTTTTAAAGAAGATCTTAGAGCATCTTTCATACTAACTATTAAAGGAAGTGGTAAAGTTCCTGGTTTAATACTATTCTTACATCCATATAAAAGCGGTTTTACTTTAACTTGACTATTTATATATAAAAGACCAATACCTTTAGGACCATAAAATTTATGGGCAGTTACACTACCTAAATCGATATCGCGAAAATTAACTGTTGTCTTACCTATTGCTTGGGATAAATCAGAATGAAATAAAGTAGTTGGATTTTCTTTCTTTATTATTTGGCGTAGCATTTTTAAAGGTTGTCTTACCCCAGTTTCATAATTAACGGCACTGATAGATACTAAAATGGTATCTTCTCTAATGAGTCTTTTTAAATCATCAAATATAATTAAACCATCTTCATCATTTTCGACATAACTTATTTCAAAGCCAATACTTTCTAAATATTCGCAAATATTATAAATATCTGGTGATTCTAATTTAGAGACAATAATATGTTTACCTTTTTTATGATTAGCAAGTGAGACCCCAATTAAAGCTAAATTATTAGCCTCAGTTGCGCCGCTGGTATAAACTATTTCACTATCCATAATATGAAACATATCACTTATCTCACGTGTAGCACTATCAAGAATTTTTTTGGCATCTTCTCCTAGTTTATTAGGAGCATGTATAGTGCCAAAATATTCTTTACTAATTTTGGTATATGTATCTAGGGCATCTAAAGATATGGGACAAGTATTACTATAATCTAAATATATCATCTTATCACTTCCATTATTATAAATAAATTATACCAAAAAAGATAATCAAAAAGAAGAGCTATTTGTACTCTTCTTACTTATAAGTTGAACCAGCAAAATAATACTTATTATTTTTTCCTTTTTTAAAAATATGCGTTATGATATATCCTTCTTCAGAATAATTATCATAAGCATCTTCTAATATTTTATAATACTTAGAAATATCTTCTGATAAATGATCATAAGGAGCTAAAAAAGTATTAATTAAAACTGCTTTTTCTGGACTATCATATAAATATACATATGCTTGGTAATCTTCAGTATCTTCAACTACTTTTTCCTCAATATATATGGCACCTTCTTTAACTATTATTTCATCATCATACATTGTAGCTTTAATAATTTTTCTAGAGGTATTATAAGGGAATTTTTCGAAATCAGTTCCACGGCCCCCAAATGATACAATTAATGAATTGTCTGCTTCATTATAAGAATCTATTTCCATTACACTTGCATTGACTTTATCTCTTAAATTACTTTCAAGATAATCATAAATATCATAACGAGCATCTATTGATACTCTTTTACCATTAAATTCAACATCATCACCAAAAATGTCTTTTAAATAATTATTAATAGTTTCGCAAGAAATACTATAATAATCCATATCATCTTTAGAATAACTAAATTTTACATCTTTCGGCTCTAACATTCTATATGCAATTTGTAATAATTCAGTATTAGTAAAACTTTTATATCCATTTTCTCTTATATCTTTATAAGTGTATTCTAATAAAGATTCATAAATATTATAAAATCTTTTATCATTTAAAGCTATATCAGTTCCTTTATCATTTTTTGAGCCACATCCACTTAATAATAATAAACTAATTAATATTATAATTACTTTTTTCATATCATTTCACCACTACTTATACTCTTCTAAAAGTCTTTTATGAATTCCCGGCTCAATTACATTAATGGCTGTAATAGCATTTTCTAAACTATTTTTAAAATTTCCTTTATAAAATAAATTTTCCGCTTTAGTAAGTCCTAAATCAACATCTCGATTAGAAACCCTATATCTATTACCATAAACAATGGCTGTCTCCGCCATTTTCGCCGTTTTAACTGTTTCATTAATGGTATTATATACTTTTAAAACTAAGTCTCTCGCGGTATCTACTCTTAAATTTAGAGTTTTAATAGATATTGGTCTTTTATCAAGTTCTTTAACCATTTCATTAATGGCTAAAGTTGCCTCAGATAATTCAATATAATAATTCTTTGGTATAACTGGTAGTTTATAGCTTCTTACCTTTTCTTTGGCTTGGGTTAAGATGTCTTTAATTTCATCAAGTTGATCTCTTGCTCTAAGTTCATCTTCTTTTAAACTACCTAATGTTCTTAAAGCAACATTTAATTTCTCTTCATTTTTCGTAAGTTTATTATTAAGTATTTCCATTTCATGATTAAGTCTTGAATAAGCTAAAGTTTTGTTTCTCTCCATTTCTACAACATGATCATAAGATGATCTAATACTTGAAAATTCTTCTTTGATTTCGCCGATTACTGATACCTCATCATCAGATAAATCATAACTATATTTAATATCATCAATTTTACGATATAATTCATTGTTAATTTTTTCAAGCTTACTAACCTTTATTAAAATACTTCTTTTATAATCTTCATATAAAGTCTTAGTTAATTTTTCTTTATCAAAATCATTATATAAAGAATCAAAATAATCTAGCATTGTTTTAAGTTCAAAAACAGAATCCACAACATTTAATACATTTAAACGACTAAAAACATCTTGAATTTTTTTGTTAGCTTCTTCAATATTATATTCAATATTTAAATATTCTAAATTATAACCTTCTAATTTCATTTTATGATAAATACTATCAATATCTGCTATCTTTTTAGGTATTAAGACATTACCAAAATTAATAATAGTTTTAGTTTCTTTAATAACTACTTTTAAATTACCTATAATATCATCAATCGCTTTAACCATTTTACTTACTTCTAAGTATTCATTTTTCTCCATAGCCTCTTCAAAAGCACTAAATAATTTATCAACATTTTCAAATTGCAACTCTAAAGGTTTCTTTATAATTTCATAATCTTTTTCATTCGTACTATATAAACTTCTTATTTCTCTGTAATCGGCTTTTAATTTAGTTATAGTTTCTCTATTTCGCTCTTCTGATAAAGTTATTTCTCTTATTTCATCTAATAAAAAATCAGCTTTAGTTTTTAAATAACTAATTTTAAGTTCAACATCGAGTAAACCTTTTTTTAATTTAGGATAATCTTTTTCATTATAATCATTTTGTAGTTCAATTATTTCATCTGTTATTTTAGGTATTTCTTTATCTCTAATAGCCTCAAATCTTTTAACCCAATTTTTATATTTTTTCTTTAAATCGGCATTATTTACTAAAACTTCTACTTTATTTAACTCAGTTAAAATATTACTCGAAATAATTAAATTCTTTTCTCTTTCTAATTCATTTATTTCATCATTTAAAATTCTTTTATATCTTTTATCCATGAATACTAAAACAATTACAACTACTGCCATTGTAAATATATAATAAGCAACTGCAATAAGTAAAAATGTTTCTCTTGTCATTTAGTAATCACCTTACTATAAACATTTTAACATATAATTAATTATTTTAGAATACACGAATTGACAATTTTTTTAATTTGTTAATAATTGTCAAAATTTATTATTTAGATAACTTAGTTAAATCTTTTATGTTAACTTCATCTTTGTGTAAATTATAAAATTCAGGATTTAACCAAATATTTTTAAAATGTTGCCAGTCTCTTTTATTATTATTTTTATTACTTTTATTATCATCTTGTAAGGCCTTTTTATTTAGTGGTTTAAATATTTCTTGAATATAACTTAAAAGGGTTAATATTTCCATTATAATAGCAGGCATTAATAAAATGAAATATAAATTATTTTGATTTAAATTATTTATCCAAGTAATAAATTCTATAGGTAAAAAAGTTATACTATTTATATCACTAACTAAAAAAGTTAATATAACACAGATAGCTAAAATCCAAGTTTTTAATTTACCAACTATATTTGATTTAACATTTAAATTATTTTTATATTTAATTATTTGCACAAAAACTATAGCTATTTCAAATAATATGGGAATTATAGCATATGGTGTAATTAAATATAATATAATAAAGCTCATAATGGTAAATAGTTTATCAGCTGTACCATCAAATAATGCGCCAAAAAAAGTTGATGCTTTTAATTTTCTTGCCAAAATTCCATCTATACTATCAGTTAAATAACAAATAAGGGCTAAAATACCCACAGCAAAGCCACCATAATTTTTATATATTGGAATAAGTATTATGGTACCAATTATTCTTATTAAAGTTAAAACATTGACAATAATTAATTTTAACATATCTTACCTCTTAATAATTAATTTCTTTTATATTTCCTATATCACTATATTCTAATTTATAATTATTTTCATTAATAATTTGAATAGATGTTATATTATCTTTATCAGTATTTATTATAATTTGGATATTTTCTAAATTATATGTATATACATTATCTTCATTAGTATATTCATAATCTTTAATTAAATTTTTAATGTATTCTATATCTAAATAATTTGCATCTATATTACTATATAAATTATCTATTTGAAATAAACCACCATCTTTAACTTCATAAGTATAATTATTATCTTTATAGTAATATAAATAATTGTCATTTATTTGTAAATAGCCACTTTCTTTTAATCCCATTTTAGAGCCATTATAAGTATAAATAATTTCACCAATAGTTATTTCATAATTATATTTATAATTATCTGTTAATTTAGATAATTTTTCATCTAAAGTTAATTCTTTTATTTCTTCTTTTTCTTCATTTTGTGGTTTACTATCATTATTATTTACCCCATTAACTTTAACAAAAACAACTAAGATAATTATAAAGACTAGACCTATACCTAGTTGAATATAAGCGCTTGTCTTATTATTACTACCATCTTCCATTAGAATAACTCCTTTTTACCATTCAAATAACTTTTAATAGGCATTTCTTTTTTACCAATTGGCTTAATAATATCTAAATATATTATACCATCAGTGCATCCTATTCCTAAACTATTTTTAGTAACATATAATTTATTTACGATGCTTTTAGTTTTTTCATAGTAAGCCTTTACTACTTTAACTTCTTCTCCGTTAATATTAGTTTTAGTTAAAGGCCATGGACTAAATGCTCTTATTTTATTATAAATATTTTCGCATCTTTCATTAAAATCTAACTCTTCCATATCTCTTTCAATCATTGGGGCATAACTAGCCTTATCATTATCTTGTTTTATGGGTTTAGTATTATTAGTAATAATATCTTTTAAGTTTTTTAAGAGTATTTCACTACCTAAACCACTTAATTTATCATGAAGCGTACCAACATTATCATTATCATCTATTGGACATTTTACCATATCAATAATATCACCAGTATCCATTCCTTCATCCATATACATTAAAGTAATACCAGTTTCTTTTTCTCCATTTAATATAGCCCATTGAATTGGCGCACTACCCCTATATTTAGGAAGTATTGAAGCATGGATATTAACACATTTATATTTTGGATAAAGAAGTATTTCTTTAGGAAGTATTTTGCCATAGGCACAAGTAACAATTAAATCAGGCTCATAATCTAAAATACTTTGATATTCTTTTTTTAGACTGTCAGGTGTTAATACAGGAATGTTGTGTTCTACTGCCCATTTTTTAACAGGTGATGGAGTTAATACTTTTTTTCTTCCTACTTCTGCATCTTTTTTGGTAACTACTAAAACAACATTAGAATTTTCATATAATGCTTCAAGTGGCTTTAAAGAAAAATCTGGTGTACCCATATAAATAACTCTTATATCTTGCATTATTATCACCTATCTATATTATAAGATAAATTACTTTAAATAACTAGTCCAATCATTTTAAATAATAATTTTGATGAAAAAAGTGACATAAGAATTAAATAATTAAGTTGTTGCAAAATTTGCAACAGTTCGCATTAAAAGAAAAATAAATTCAAAAATATCCGAATTTAGCAGTATGTTAAAAAAACGAGCATACTAATCCAATTGTCGCATATTTTGCGACAGTTCAAAAAAATGATAAAGAATAAACTTTACCATTTTTTAAGTTATGCTTTTTCGATTGTCACTAATACTTTAATACCATTAACATTTATTTCTTCTTTGTCTAAATCTTTTGGGATAATATCTACTGCTAATGTTTCATGTTTAATATAATCACTAAATTCATTCATAATAGGTTCAAAATCTTTGCTACTATAATAAATTTTAATGCGATCACTAACATCATAACCATTAGTCTTACGCATATTTTGAATTTTAGAAATAAATTCTCTTGCGTGCCCTTCATTAATTAAATTATCATTTAAAGTAGTATTTAAAATAATAAACAAATTAGCTAAAACGCCAACATTAAATCCTTCTTTAGAAGAAATTTTTATTTCATACATATCTTTAGTAATTAAAGTATCATCAAACTTAACATTTCCTTTATTTAAATCATCTAATGTTAGAGTATTTAAGAATGCTTCATAATCTTTAATTTTAGATCCAAATAATTTACCTACTTCTTTATAATTTGGTTTTAGAGTTATATTCATATATTTATTTAAATCTTTTTCGTTTTTTATCTCTTTAACATTTAATTCTTCTTTGATTAATGGAACTAAATCAGTTATTTTATCATAGATACTTGTTTCAATAATTGCTTCTTCTAATGGTGTTCTTACCTTTATTTTTGCTTCTTCTCTTACATTTCTGCCTAAAGATATTAAGTTTCTAACATAATCCATTTTTTCTTCTAATGCATCATCAATTAATGTTTCATCATATTTTGGAAAATCTGCTAGATGAACTGAATATTCACCAGTTAACTTAGTATAAATTTCTTCACTAATAAATGGGACTATTGGTGCAATTATTTTAGATAAACCGACTAGTACTTCATAAGTTGTTATATAAACTGCCTTTTTAGAATCATCTAAAGTACTTCCCCAGAAACGATTACGACAACGTCTTATATACCAGTTAGATAAATCATCTGATACAAAATTAGTAATATTTCTAACTACTTTATTTAAATCATATTCTTCATAGCCTTCAGTAACTACTTTTAACAAAGAATTATATCTTGATAATAACCATTTATCTATTTCTTCTCTTTTACTTACTTCGATATTACAATTATCAATATCAATACCATCAGTGGTAGCATACATTGAGAAGAAATTATAAGTATTCTTTAAAGGGTTAAAGAATTTAGAATATACTTCTTTTAAACCATCTTCATCAAACTTAAGTGGTGTCCATACTGGAGATACATAAGGAAGATACCATCTTACTGTATCAGCACCATATTGCCTCATAATAGTAAATGGCTCAATCGCATTACCTTTACTCTTATGCATTTTTTGACCATTTTTATCAAGTAATAATTCATTTACTAAAACATTTTTATATGGTGATACACCTTTAACAAATGTAGCAATAACTAAAAGTGAATAGAACCAGCCTCTAGTTTGATCGATACCTTCACAGATAAAGTCAGCTGGAAATTGCTTCTCCCACAAATCCATATTCTCAAATGGATAATGATATTGGGCAAAAGGCATAGCTCCTGAGTCAAACCAACAATCGATGACATCTTTAACCCTACTCATCTCTTTACCACATTTTGGACATTTAATATGAACATCATCAACATAAGGACGATGTAAATCAATCGTTTCATCAATTTTTTCAATAGATTTTTCAACTAATTCTTCTCTTGAACCAATCATTTCATCATGACCACAAGAACAACGCCATAAAGGAAGTGGTGTTCCCCAATAACGACTTCTAGATATTGCCCAGTCATTTAAATTTTCAAGCCAATTACCAAATCTTTTTTCACCAACAAATGATGGATACCAATTAACTTTTTTATTATTTTCGACAATTTTATTCTTTAACTTCGTAATTTCTAAATAAAATGATGGTTTAGAATAATATAAAAGCGGACTTTTACAACGCCAGCAATGTGGATAGTTATGGACCATTCTTTGCTTTTTAAATAATTTATCATTTTCTTTTAAATATTTGATAACCTCTTTATCGGCATCAAATACGAGCATCCCTTTCCAAGGGCCTTCAGTGTAACAACCATCTTCGCCAACTGGATTTAGATAAGGTAAATTATAATTTTTACCAACTACGGCATCATCAGCACCAAAGGCAGGTGCAATATGAACTATACCAGTACCATCTTCCATTGTTACATAAGTATCACATGTAACAAAGAAGGCTTTTTTATTTACTTTAAGTTCTGGAATTAATTGTTCATATTCAATATTTTCTAAATCTTTACCTAGATATTCATCTAATACTTTATAATCATCACCTAAAACTTTATTTGCAAGAGCCTTGGCAATAATAAATTTATAACCCATTGATTCAACTTTAATATATTTTTCATTTGGATTAACACAAATTGCTACATTAGCAAGTAAGGTCCAAGGTGTTGTTGTCCAAACTAAAAAGTAAACATCATCGTCCTTTTTCTTCATTGGGACAATTACGGTATCAACTGATACTTCTTTATAACCTTGCGCAACTTCGTGGGAAGCAAGCCCTGTTCCACATCGAGGACAATAAGGAAGTATTTTACTACCTTCATAGAATAATCCTTCATCAAAGAATTTCTTTAAAATCCACCATTCAGTTTCAATATAATTATTGTCATAAGTAATATAACGATTCTCAAGATCAATAAATTGACCCATTTTATTAGTTAAATCACAAAATGCTTTTTCATTTTCCCAAACCGCTTTTCTACATTCTTCATTAAATTCTTTAATACCATATTTTTCAATATCAGATTTAGATGAAAAACCTAACTTCTTTTCAACTTGAACTTCAACGGGAAGACCATGGGTATCCCAACCAACTTTTCTTAAAACTTTATAACCTTGCATAGTTTTATACTTACAAAAACTATCTTTTAGAAATTTAGCTACCATATGATGAAGTCCTGGCATACCATTAGCAGTAGCTGGTCCATCATAAAATACCCAATAAGGTTTGTCTTCTCTATTAAGGATACATTTATCTAATATTTTATCTTTTAACCATCTTTCTAAAATATCATTTTCAACTACTGATACATCTCTGGTATCTAAACTTTCAAATTTTCTCATAAACTCAACCTTCCTATAAAAAAAATTCATAAACATAAGGACGCATTACCGTGGTACCACCTTAATTTATGAATTTTATCATCTTCATTTGTTAACGCCATCGACGGGTTATTATACTAAACTTTCCAATAACCAACTAACAAGTGATATAAATTAAACATCTTTTATTAGTTTACACCTACCACTAACTCTCTTTGAAAATAAGTTTAATTTACGCGTCTTGCTCCGTTTTTAAATTACATTACTAATTATATGCAAAATTTATTTATAAGTCAAACAAATCTTTTAATAACGATTATTATAGAATGACTTAATTGCAAATATAGAAGCTCCTAAAATACCTATACCTACTACTATGATAATTGTATTTCTAATCCAATTATTATTACTTTCAGTTGTATTACTACTTTCATTAAGATCTTGATTAGTAGTTACATTTTGCTTATCATTAGTTTCCGTATTATTATTTGTTGATTCATTATTTTCTTCTACTACATTTTCATCTATTGTTGTATCGCTATCACTATTATTTGAACTACTATTATTTTTATTAGTAGTTTTATTTGTTGTACTTGTTGTTGTACTTGTTGTTGTATTTGTTGTTTTACTATTATTACTTGTATTAGTAGTTGTACTTGAATTTGTATTTACGTCATTAGATTCATTATTACTATTATTATTTGTATTACTGTTAGTATTAGTATTACTACTATTATTGTTGCTTTCTTCTTTTATCCAAGTAACTGTAGCTGTAGCACTTCCCTTATTACCATATTCATCTTTAAATTCAAAAGTAAATGAACCATTCTTAGTAAAGGTATGTGTATCTCCACCTTCGCTTGTGATTGTAAAATCTTTATTTCTATTAACTAATTTAGCTACTACACTACCAGTAGTTGTAGTTTTTGGACTATATTCTATTTCTGCAGTTGGCATAACTCTAGCAGTGGAATCTTCAAATAATCTAATTTCAGCTGCACTCATAAATGAACGTCCATCACCAGCATTTTCTAAAGCTTTTAATCTAACATATTTAGCTTTAACCGGTTCAGTAAATACTGCATATTTACTTCTATTATTAGCATCCCATTCTAAGTTAGTTGTTGTTTCTACTTTAGTATAATTAATTCCATCCATACTTGTTAAAACTTCTGCTTTAGTAACTATTCCATTAGTTGCTCCTTGTCTTGGAACATATTCTAAAGCTGTTACATAAACCGGATCTCCTTTTACTTCTAAAGTAATATAGCGATCATGATCAGAACCATCCCAACTTGTATGCCATATAGTATCATTATCATTATCTAAGGCATTTTTGGCCCTATTATCTTCAGTTCCGTAATACTCTGAAGAGAAATCTTTAATGCCTAAATCAGTAACATATAAATATTTATCACTTTCACCAATAGCGGTAAAGTTGAATATTACTGAATCACTAGCTACAAATTCTTCGTGACGACCAATTCTAATTTCCACATTTTTATTACCAGAAAAATCATAACCATCACTTAATTTTTGCCAAGCAGTATTACCTTCAAGACGATATTCTAAGGCATCAGCACTATAACCTTTACCGCTTACTTCTGTATTAATAGTATTATCAATATCATTATAATTTAATTCTGGTGGAATAATTGGCTTTTCAATAGGTATTTCATAAATAACATCATTTTTACCCATAATTTTAATTAATATTTCAGTTTCTTCATGAATTTTATCTACTTCTTCATCTGAAAGTGTATAAGTAAGTCCAGATACTTCTTTACTAAAATTATTACTGTCAACACTATATTTCCATACTGGATTAGTTAAAAGATTTCCATCCAAAGTAATAGTTTTATTTTCAAATGAGAATTCAGCTAAAGAATTGTTTTCTTGTAATAGGTAAGTTGCAACTTGTCTAACTGCTTGAACTTGAGTGTAACCTTCTGCGTTGCTTTCCTCTAAATCTTTAAGCTTAGTTAATAAAGCTTTTCTTTGATTGGTTATATCAGTTGTTATGTAATTACTATCAACATTATTTATAATTAATTTTATTAAATCATTCATTGGTAATGGATAATATTTTAAGTTTTTCATTATTTTTTCCGCTAATGCTTTATATTCTAAATATAATGCTTGAAATTCTTCATCACTAGCATTTCTTTCCTTATAACTATCATTTATTTTATTATAAGTATCAATTAAACCAAGATAAGCATCTAAATTAATTGGTTCTACTTCTATTGCTTTATTATAAATTGTCTTTAAAGTTTCATAATCATTTAGAAAGAAATCTGTAGTCATCATTATTTCTTCCGCTTTTTTGTAAGTGTCATATTTATTTAAAGCGGATTGACTTAAAAGAATATAAGTAGCAGGATAACTGCCAGCATAACTGCCACTACCCCAACCATTTGGCATTCTTACCGATAATTTTTCCGTTTTACCTGATTGACCCCAACCAGAAACATCGTTATACATTGTCCATAATTTTTCACCTTTGTCATTTTTATACATATAAATGTAAGCAGCATGACCAGGTTGTGATATTACAGATGAAGGTATACCATAAACACCTTGGATATTCGAACCAGTTTTTGATAAACCACCACAAACTGAGCCTTCTTCAAAGACTATCCATAATTTTGGATACCCTGTTTTATAAGTAAGATTATAATTTTTAAAACCATAACTTACTAAATTTTCCGAATTATTATGAACTTTAGCATTCCAATAATCTTTTTGGGCTTCATCATAATATTGATCTTTATTATAATCATAACCAAAGGTATAATTTATATATGTATATGGATTCTTAGCTAAATTTGGTTGTGATAATGTTTTGGTGCCAACTTTATCTTTATCATTTTTATTTGTATAATCATTTAACCATTTAATTTCTTCATCATCAATAATATTATTCATGACATAACGCATTTCTTCCACTGTTAAAACTTTAAAGATATTATTATCTAATCTATTATTTAAATATAAATCTTTATAAATTTGATATCTATCTACAGCATTAGAACCATTTGGATCATCTGGATCTTCGGGTGCTCCACTTACCCATAAACCAACACTAGTTGAATGAGTTAATGATAAAGTTATTGCCATTTCTTTATATAATTTACCGTTTTCTGAATCATCCCAATCAGTATGATACTTAGTATATAATTCATTTAATACTTTCAAACTAGTACCATAATTACCATCAGCTTCTCCACCTAAAATGTATAATTCTAAAGCTTCTTCATCACTAAATAACCACTTAATGATATTCTCATAATCTTTACTATAATTAATTAAAGCTTGTAAAATATCATAATCTGCTCTTTTAACAAATTCTTTTTTAAGTAATGTCGTTTCATATTTATCTAAATTAGTAAAATTACCACTTTTTATTTCTTCTTTATAACTATTTAATTCTTCATCATAACCAGTAATAGTTTTAATAATATCTGATGTAACAAATTTATCTTCATAATCTTTTTTTATTAATTTAGCATCAGCATAAACGGCATCATCATGCCATTGACTATACCAAGAATCACCATTTTCATAAGCATATAATCTTAAATAATTAGCTTTTATACCATCTTTTTTTAAATCAATTGTTACTTTATCAGCATTATCTTTACCCTTTTTAATACCAGATGTATAAACTGTATCCCAATCTTTACCATTTACAGATGTATAAATAGTAAATCTAACACCACTATTGTAATAGTCACTTGTTTGAGTTGAATCAACCCCAACATAAGACACAAAATAATCATAATCTAAATCAGTTAAATCATAAATTACATCAGATGTTGCCCAAGCTGCTACACCTTTAATAAAAGTCTTTTTACCATCATCTGTATTAACAGAAATAAGTCCACCTTCACCATTTTTATCTTTTCTTATGTAATAACCAGGTTCCACTATAGAATCGTCTCGATACTCTAAGTCTGATAAATAAATATGAGTACTTTTATCATATGGCAATGTTGCCAAGCTAAAAATATTATGATTTTTATTATCAAAATTTTTATAATAAATATTAACACTTAAAAATAAACCAAATAGTATACACACAAAGCAAAAAGAATAAATTAATTTCTTTAATTTTTGCATATAAACCCCTCCTTTTTATTTGTAAATAAATTATACATCAATAAGTAAAGAATTGCAATATAAATGTGTAAAATAATGAATACTTAACTAGATTTTACAAAATTACCTTGATATATTATTTACCAAAGTTAAATTAAAGCATTTACTATATTTCATTTTTTATAGTTCTATGATATTATATGAATAATAAAGAAGGGATTATTAGTGAAAGATAAAATTTTTAGAGAATATGACATTAGAGGCATTGTACCTGATGATATAAATGAAGATGTTGCTTATAAAATTGGTCTAGGATATGGCTCTTATTTACAAGAATTTTTAAATCAAACTGCTTGTGTTATATCTCATGACAATAGACTTTCATCTCCTATGCTTCATGACAATTTAGTTAAAGGATTACTTGAAACAGGTCTTAATGTTATTGATTATGGTCTTACGACTACCCCAATGCATTATTATGCTAGACATGTAAATGATTTATATGGCATTATGATTACGGCTAGTCATAATCCAAAGAACGAAAATGGTTTTAAATTTTCTTTTGACAAATTTGCCAATGCTAGAGGTAAAATGGTTAAAGATTTAAAAGATTATATTGATAAAGGTAAGTTTTTAAAAGGTGAAGGTACTATCGAATATAAAGATATTAAAGATGAATA
>CANPZJ010000011.1 GCA_947588795.1 uncultured Bacilli bacterium | reverse complement strand
GATAAAAAAAGTGCATATGTAATTAGTTATAGAAAGTAGTGAAGTAAATGAATTTACCTAATAAAATTACCATAACAAGAATATTTCTTGCCGCTTTAATGCTAGTTTTGTTATTAATTCCTTGGCATGATTTAGGATTTGATTTTCCAACATATTTAATTAATGGTGAACTATTAAATTTAAAATATGTTTTAGCAGGTATTTTATTTGTAGTAGCATCTTTAACAGATTTTATTGATGGCTATTTAGCAAGAAGCAGAAATATGGTTACTGACTTTGGTAAAGTTGCCGATGCGATTGCTGATAAAATTTTAGTAAATGGCCTACTTATTATTTTAGCATATGATAGATTTATTCCAGTTATAGTTCCAGTAATAATTATTACTAGAGATATTGTAGTAGATTCATGTAAAATGATAAGTGGTGAACATGGTAAAGTAGTAGCAGCAAGTTTCCTTGGTAAAGCTAAAACGATGTGTATGATGATTGGTCTAACTTTAGTTTTATTTAACAATTTACCTTTTTCTTTACTTAACTTTCGTTTAGGTAATATTTTAGTATTAATTGCTACAATTTTATCTATTGTAAGTGGTTGCCAATATTATTACAATGTAAAATCAATCTTATTTAAAAATAAGTAAAAAATTAAGCCATTTGGCTTTTTTTATGCTATAATTTTTATGAGAAGTATGGTGGTAGTTTTGCAAAGTCGGAAAATAAGGAATTTAAAAATAATTTTTATAGTAGTATTTATTTTATTACTTCTAATACCAATTATGATTATGATTATCCCCAAAATAAACATTGATGTTAAAGGCAATAAAAAAGTAGTGTTAGAAGTAGGAAGTAAATATGAAGATAAAGGAGCTAGTGCTTATTTAAGCAATTTGTTTATCAAAAAAAATATTAAAGTAAAAACTACCGGTGAAGTTGATGCAAATAAAGTAGGAACTTATAAAATTACTTATGAAGCAAAAGAGAGTGGTCAAATAAAAAAAACTACTAGAGAAATTCAAATTGTTGATAAAACTAAACCAACAATTAAAATTAATAAAATAAATGCTTGTCAAAACAATAAAACTTTTGATATTGATGCGGAAGTAACTGATAACTATGATGGTGATTTAAAAGATAAATTAAAATATCAAGTTGAAGGTGAAAAAATTATTTTTACTGTTAGTGATGAAGCCGGAAATACAACAGAAGTAGAAGAAAATTTAAAATATATTGATGATGAAAAACCAGTTATAACTTTAAAAGGTAGTAGTACCATTAATTTAAATAAAGGTGATGAATACGTTGATGCTGGGGCTACAGCTAGTGACTCATGTGATGGTGATTTAACTAAAAAAATAAAAACAGATAATAAAGTAAATACAAGTGAAGTAGGTAGTTTTGAAGTAGTTTATACTGTTGAAGATAATAATGGTAATAAAATTACGAAAACTCGTAAAGTTATAGTTTCGGAAGAAACAATTGAAGGTAATGGTACGGTTTATTTAACATTTGATGATGGTCCTGGTGCTTATACCGATGAGATTTTAGATATATTAGACAAGTATAATATTAAGGCAACTTTCTTTGTTACTAATCAATTTGGCAGTCAAAAATATATAAATATGATTAAACAAGAATATGAACGTGGGCATACTGTAGGAATTCATACATACTCTCATAAATGGTCAGTTTATACTAGTGTAGATACATATTGGAATGATTTTAGCAAAATGGAACAAATTGTTTATGAACAAACTGGAGTTCATCCAAAGTATTTTAGGTTCCCTGGTGGTACATCAAATACCGCTAATTGTAGTCATAATAATATTAATAATATGATGGAAACTTTGGCTAATTATATGACAGATAAGGGATATGTTTATTTTGATTGGCATGTTGATAGTGGGGATACTCATCAAGGCGGTAAAGCACCTGCAAGTTATATTATTAGTACTGTAAAAAAATATGTTAAAGGCAGTGGTAATTACATTATTTTAATGCATGATATTAAGAAAAACACAATGGAAGCTTTACCTAGTGTAATTGAATATTTAAAAGCTCACAATTATACATTTAAACAAATAGATGATACAACACCAGTTAAACAATTTAGTCCAGGGGTATGTAAAAAGAATTAAGATGTCCCAGACACTTTAATAAATGTTTCATAAAATACATTAGAAAGGAATATTTTTATGGAACAAAATAAATTTGAGTTTACTAAAGATGCAAGTTTTGATGGTACAATGAATATGGGAATGGATACTGGTTGTTGTCAAGAAATGCCTATGCAAAGTCAAACTATGATGTGTCCACCAATTCAAGAATGTCCACAAGAGCGAGTTTGTCACCGCTATATGTGTTATGAAGTACCACATATCATGCCTTGCAATACAAGAATAATTAACCATCATGTTTATAGACATACATACACACCATGCTTTACTACTTGCGAAGAAAATGTCGTTTCTAATGTTTACGATAGAAAATGTTGTTTTTAAAAAAGTCTCATTTAGAGATTTTTTTATTTGGTATTTATTTCTACTTGGTAAATTCTAATAACTGCGATATAATATAAATAGTTAAGTAGGTGTAAGATGAAAACGATAAATGATAAAAAAATTATTATTTTAGGAGCAATTTTACTAGTGTTTACAATTGGCTATTTTGTAATTGTTAATAAAGTATCATATGCTTTTGTTAATGATTATGATCCAGATAAATCGTATAATGAAACAATTGACATAATCAAAAAAAGTGCAGTAGCATATGGTACTAATAATCCTGATTTATTTAAAGAAGATGATACTGTTTATAAGAAGGTGCAAGATTTAATCGATGCTAATTTATTAGTACCTAATGAAGATGGTAATATAGTAAATCCATTACAAGAAGAAGAAAATTTAAATGAGAATGTTATAAAAATAAAAAAAGAAAAAGATAAAATTACTGTTGAAGTAGATAGTTAAATTTTGTGGTCAAATTAATGTCAAATTTTACATAAACATTGTATTATTCTTAAAATATTTAGTAAGATATTATTGTAAGGAGTAGTGATACTATGTTATATCCATCAATAGATAAATTACTAAATGTTGTTGATTCGAAGTACATGTTAGTTCATGTTGCATCAAAAAGAAGTAAACAAATGATGGAAACTGGCCATTATCAAATGCGCATCAATAATTATATCAGTAAAAAGGATTTAGGTAGAGCATTAGAAGAAGTAGAAAATGGCTTAATAAAAGTTGTCAAAAAATAAAAAAACTTTTAAAAAGTATTGATTATCTAAAATTAATATGGTAAGATAATCATGTTCTTTGGGGGATTAGCTCAGCTGGCTAGAGCATCTGCCCTGCACGCAGAGGGTCACGGGTTCGAATCCCATATCCTCCACCAAAGTGACTCTTAAACTCGATAGCATCGAGTTTTTTTGCTTTTTTAGGTACTATTTAATGGGAACATTGTGACTGTATTTTTTTTATGTAGCATTTTTTCTTGAATTTCACATAATTTTCTTGTCACATTTTTTTATTATGATATACTATGGTTAAGGATGTGATATAATGAAAAAATTTTTGAAAGGTTTAGCTTTAACAATTTTAACAATAGTTTTGTTTTTATCAACTACAGTTTTGTTACTTCTTATTCCATTAAAACATACTATCAATAAAAATGTTGTTAAAGATATGATTAGTAGTTTAGAAATTGAAAAAATGGTTACTGAAGATGAGAATTTTAAATCAGCAGTAGATGAAGTTTTTATGCCAATCTATGAAGAAACACGCCAATTTGGTATTGATGATGAAGTAGTGGTTAAAATTATGGATTCTAAAGAAGTAAAAGATTTAATTGGTGGTGTAACTGGTAACATTGTTGATTATGTAATCACAGGTAAAAATCAAAAATTAATTACTACTGAAAATATTGAAGATTTAGTAAGTACCGCAATGAATGATATAGATGCAAGTGGCTATTATAAATTTAGCGAAAAAGAACGAGAAAGTGTATTAAGTGCTGTCAAAAATGGAGTAGATGAATTACAAGAATACATGCCTGATACTAAAGTTATTGAAGATAATCTAAACCAAGAAGATATGAAGTATTTAAATATTATTCGCTTTGTACTAGGCAATGAACTTATGATATATACCATTTTAATTATGGTGATATCTATTTTAGGTATTTTAGCATTAGAATATAAGAGGGCTAAATGGATTAAGTGGAATGCAATAACTATTTTAATATCATCTATTTTTACTAGTATTATAACTATTATTTTATTAATTGCTAATAATGCTTTATTTAGATTAGATTATCAATATATTTATAATATTTTTAGTAAAACAATTAACTTTAGCTTAATGATTTCTTTAAGTGCTTTAATATTAATGATTATAATATTAATAATCCGTCATATTTATTGCAAAAAAGATTTAATTAAAAAGCCAAATAATTAAACTTTGCATATAATTTTTTCTAATAGTTAATAATAAAAATGCTGTTTATATTTATTTGACAGTTGAATAATAATTATTATTGCTGATTTTCTAAATGAGTAGTAATATTTAATTAAAGGTAGTGATATTTAATGGCAAGTACAAAAACTAATACAATTAAATCAAGTAATACTTATAAAAAAAATAATAGTTCTAAAAATACCATTATTAAAAAAATATTAGTAGTTCTGGGGGTAATAGTATTTTGCTTATGTATCTTTTATTTAATGAATTATTTTTTTATTGAACATAATGATATAAAAATTAATATGTCTACGGATAAAAAAGTTGAATTTATAAATATTGAAGGTGAAGATACATTAATTACTACCCAAAAATATGTTAGTGATTTAAAATATAGTATGCGTTATGATATTAATAATTTTAGAGTTTTTAAATATCGTGATCAAGATTTTTATAAATATAAAGATGCTGAAAAGGTTATATTAATTGTTGATAAATCTACATTACCTAAAAGTTGTGCGGAAGAAGAAGGAGATAATGGATATAGTAAGTGTACTTTAGAAATAGATGATTATACAGAAGAAAATTATATTTCTTTTAATGGTCAAACATATAAACTTACAGTTAAAAATCCTAATACAGATGAATATCGCAAAAAAATTAAAGCACGAGTTGATTATATGATAAAATCATTTGAAATGAATATCTAAAATAGCTTTATGCTATTTTTTAAAATGGGAGGTAAAATATGAAAATAAATTGTTTTAGTATAACACTTTGGTTTAATATATTTAAAGGACATCAAGAAATATTAGAGATTATGCAAAATTTCTTTAAAGATGAATATGATAAATATGATGTTTTCAATATAACTAATAATTTATTAGCTCCAGTTATTACTGCTATAAATGATAAAAAAATGACTAATATGTGTATGAGTCAATTAAATTTACAATATAATATGGATAAAGTAACTTGGAAAGATTTTCCTAAATTCAAAGAAAAAGTACTAAGTTTATTTGAAACTTTAGAAGAATATGGTTTAACAATTTTGCATACTGCCATTTTTATTAATGGTGAATTGGTAGAAGATGATGCTTTAAATAAAATTTCTAAACATACTTTAAATAAGTCGTTAATTAATGAGGATTTAATTGATGTTTCTTTAAAATTAGGAAAAAAAGAAGAGGATTTATTTTATAAGGTAATAAACATTTTAAATAAAAGACAATTAAAATTACCAGAAAAATATGATGAGCAAGGTAATCTAATTCCTTTGCCAGTAGTATCTTGGTATGATGCCACGGCTAGCCAAGACCTTTTAGATATATCTTATGAAATTAATGATAAATATTCTTTTGATTTTACGAAAAATTATCATACTACAGAATTCTATTTAAATAAAATGTTATATCTTATTGAAAATAACTTTTTATGTGATGTTGACAATTTTTTAGATAAAGGTAAGTTTTAATAATTTTATCTTATACTATAGTTATATTTAATATTTGTTTAAAATAAATAATTTTATTACTTAAACAAATATTTTTATTTTGCATATCCAAATAATTTATTTTACCTAATCTTTCTATAATATTACCATCATAATAATATTTAATATCAACATCTTGTTTTAAAAGATAGGCATCTTTAATAGCTTCTTCAATATTTTCTAATTGATCTTCAGATAAAATAGGACATTTTTCTTTGCTTTTTTCTATATTTATATCATTAATAATTACACTAGCATTAAATAAGGAATTAAAAGGTTGCCATTTAATAATGCCACGATCATAATTATCTTTCATGAATAGTGACCTCCTGTTTTTAAGTTTCTTTCTTTGGCTGTGGAATCCGTTAATAAATTACTGGCTTTTAAAATACTATTTTTACCATATTTATCTTTAATATCATCAACTATATTATTAATATTATCTTTATTTTTCTCATTATCTTTGTCTTTAAATAGACTAAGTTGTTTATTTTCTCGTCTTTCTAAATTGCCACAGCAAACAGTAACTTTGCGAATCGGTAAATCTTCATAAAATTTATCAAAAATTAATAAACAACAATTGATAATCTCAGAAGCGGAGTCAGTAGCAGAATCAAGTTTTACTGTATGATAAAATCCATCATTTATTTCTTTGGAATAGCCTATCCCAAGGCCAATATTTTTAGCCATTTTGTTATGCCTTCTTAATTTTGTTGTTAAAACATCAACCATTTCGGCAATTATTATTTTAATATTGTTTTCATTATAATCTTTAAATAGTACTTGCGAATGACTAAACGATTCCATTTTGGCAATTTTTTTAAAATCTGATATTTTACTTTCATCAAGGCCATTGGCATGATGCCAAAGTTCAAGGCCCATTATCCCAAATTTTTCTTTTAAAATATTTTGATCAAAATTAGCTAAATCTTTTATTTTATAAATGCCTAACTTATTTAAATTTGTTTCCATATGTTTACCAATTCCCCACATTTCGGAAAGGGGAGATATAGGCCATAATTTCGTCCTTACATCATCATAAGTCCACTTGGCAATATTATTTATATTGTGCTTAGCCTCAATATCCATGGCAATTTTTGCAAGTAACATATTAGGACCTATACCACAAGTAGCAGTTAGTTTAGTCTTTTCATAAATAGTATTTAATATTTTTTCCGCAAGTTCTTCATCACTCATCTTATACATTTTTAAATAATTAGTTACATCTAAGAAACATTCATCAATTGAGTAGACTAGTAAGTCTTCATCACTCACAAAATCTAAATAAATGCCAATAACTTCTTTACTTTTGGCAATATATAAATTCATTCTTGGTTTCGCAATATAATATTTAATATGTTTATCAATTTCATATAATCTACCTCTTGATTTAACACCTTGCTTCTTTAAATAAGGAGTAACGGCTAGAGTAATTGCACCATCACCTTGCTTTGGATTAGCCACGACTAAAGGATAGGTAAAAGGGTCAACACCCATTTCTACACATTCACAAGATGCAAAAAAGCTTTTTAAATCGATACATAAAATATGTCTTTTACTTGACTCCATAGTGCCCTTCCTTTCTAGCAAACGTTTGTTTATAATTTGAGTATAGTACAATTGTTTCTAAAGTGCAATACCTATTTTTGGTAATTTTAAATATTGTGAAATTAAAGATAAGCTATTATAATAAAGTTATGAAAAAGTTATTATTAAAATTAATTGATTTGTATCAAAAAACACCTTTATTTAGTCACAGTAAATGTAAATATTATCCTACGTGTTCTAATTATGCTAAAGAAGCAATTACTAATTATGGTACCATTAAAGGAACATTATTAAGTATTAAGCGTATTTTAAAATGTAATCCTTTTAGTAAAGGTGGGATAGATTTAGTACCAAAAGACTTGTAAAAGTCAGTAATTGGTGCTAAAATGGAGACATAAATCTGTGATGAGAAACACGGCTTTTAAATAATCATTTTAAAGAGAGTTAATGTTTGGTGGAAATTAACAAATGAATTTAAAAGTTACTATTCTCTAGTGGGTCCAATCAACTCCGGTTAAAACCGTTATCTGATAAATTAAGTAAATAAAAGGATGGTACCGTCAATCTTGACTCCTTGGTATCATTCTTTTTTATTTTGTAAAGGAGGGAATATGCAAATCGAAGTATTTACGCAATCAGCTATAAAACTTAGTAGTAATAAAAATATCTATTTTGATCCATTTAAAATAGATAAAAAATTAAATGATGCTGATTATATTTTTATCACCCACGATCACTATGATCATTATGATGAAAATTCAATAAATAATATTATTAATGCTAAAACAACCATTATAGTACCGAAAGTACTAGAAGGTAAAGTTAAAACACTAACCAATAACTATTTAGTAGTGGAACCAAATCGAACATACAAAATTGCTGATTTAGAATTTACTACCGTAAAAGCTTATAATGTTAATAAAAAATTTCATCCTAAAGATGCTAATTATGTTGGTTATATTATAACAATAGATAATGTTGTCTACTATGTTATGGGTGATACCGATGCGTTAGATGAAAATAAAAATATAAAGGCAGATGTTTGTTTTATTCCCATTGGTGGTTACTTTACAATGGATTATAAAGAGGCTGCCGATTATATAAATGAAATAAGGCCTAAAAAAGTTATTCCTATTCATTATGGTAGTATAGTAGGCGATATTAACTTAGGTGAAAAATTTAAAAATTTAATAAATCATAATATTGAAGTAGAAATTTATATTAAGGAGGAAAATATATGATAAATATTAAAGAAAATGAAAAATTAAATATGCTTAATCATAGTTGTGCTCATCTTTTAGCGCAAGCCGTAAAGCATTTATATCCAGAGGCCAAATTCTGGGTAGGACCAGTTATTGAAGATGGCTTTTACTATGATATTGATTTAGGGGATAAAGTTATTAGTGATGAAGATATTCCGAAAATTGAACATGAAATGAAGAAAATTGCTAAGGATGGCAAAAGAATTGTTAGACACGAAATAAGCAAGGATGAAGCTTTAGAGATGTTTAAAGATGATCCTTATAAATTAGATTTAATTGAAAGAATGGATGAATCTGAAACAATTATTTCTTGTTATACGCAAGGAGATTTTACTGACCTTTGCCGTGGACCTCATGTTGAATCCGTTAAAGAATTAAAACATTTTAAATTAATTAAATTTAGTGGAGCATATTGGAAAGGTGATAAAAACAATAAAATGCTTCAAAGAATTTATGGCGTTTGTTTTCCAACTGAAGAAGAGCTTAATGATTACTTAAAAGAATTAGAAGAAGCCCAAGAAAGAGATCATCGTAAAATAGGTAAAGCTTTAGATATCTTTACAACTCATGATTTAGTGGGAAAAGGTATGCCTTTATGGCTTCCAAATGGGGCAATTATTAGAAAAGAGTTAGAAAATTATATTTATAAAAAAGAACAAAAATTAGGATATAAACATGTTTATACACCTTGTGTTGGAACAGTTGATTTATATAAAACATCTGGTCACTGGGATCATTATAAAGAAAATATGTTTCCATCTATGAAAGTTGATGAAGAAGAATTTGTTTTAAGACCAATGAATTGTCCACATCATATGTTAGTTTATGCTAACGACTTACATTCTTATCGTGACTTACCTATTCGGATTGGGGAATTTGCTACAGATTTTCGTTATGAAGCGAGTGGAGCAGTTAAAGGTTTAGAACGTGTTCGCTGTATGTGTCAAAATGATGCTCACCTTTTTGTTCGTCCAGATCAAATTGGCGAAGAATTTAAAAAAGTTGTTGAACTTATTTTAGATGTTTATCATGATTTTGGCATTAAAAATTATAAATTCAGATTATCTTTAAGGGATAAGAATGATAAAGAAAAATATTTTGATGATGATAAAATGTGGAATGATGCTGAAGATAAATTAAGAGAGGTTTTAAATAACTTAAATCTTGATTATTACGAAGCAATTGGGGAAGCTGCCTTTTATGGCCCTAAACTTGATGTTGAGGTAAAACCGGCAATTGGTCCTGAGGTAACTTTATCTACTTGTCAACTTGACTTCCTTTTACCAAGAAGATTTGAACTTTCTTATATCGATTCTGATGGTAATAAGCAAATTCCAGTCGTTTTACACCGAGCTATCTTTGGTACATTTGATAGATTTACGGCATTTATTTTGGAAGAAACAAAAGGAGCTTTGCCATTATGGCTATCTCCAGTTCAAATAAATATTATTCCGGTAAATAATGAATATCATTTAGAATATGCAAAAAGTTTACAAGAAATGCTTAGTGATTACCGCGTAGAACTAGATGACCGTAATGAAAAACTAGGTTATAAAATGCGCGAAAGTGTTATGCGTAAAATTCCAGTTACTTTAATAATTGGTCAAAAAGAAGTTGATAATAACACTATTAGTTATCGTCTTTATGGTAGTGAAGAAACTACTACAGTATCCAAAGATGAATTTCTTAAATTTATTGCAAATAAAATAGAGAACAAAGATTAGGAGAATTTTTAAATGAAAAAATTATTACTAATTATTTTATGTTTATTTTTCTTAATAGGATGTTCTAACAAAGATGATAAAATTAATGAAAATGTTGATAATAACCAAATAAAAGAAAATGAAAATAAAACTGAAGAAGAAACACCAAAGGAAGATTTAACAAAAGAAACTATAAAAGAGAAAGATAAAGAAGATGATAAGCCACAAAATATTTGTACACCAAAGAAATTCCAAGAAAAATACAAATATTTTTATGCTACGGAAGAAGAATGTCATAAAGAGGGAGAAAGTACCGCTTTCTTTGATATAACTGATAATGTTGATAGTAGAGTATTTACGATTAATTGTGATAAAATTGTTGATGATTGTGGTACAACTTGGTATGGTGTTTCTTATAATATTTATGATCCAGAACATTCAACTCGAGATGATGGTGTCGTAGTAGTCCATTATTAGTAAAAAGAACTAGCGATTAGTTTCTTTTTTTTGACCTTTTTAAACTATTATCTTTATGATAAGCATTAACACCAAATTGATAATATAAAATTAAATTAGTCATTTCTTCATTATTTTTAAATTTTTCTAAAAACAGATTTTTTTCTATATCATTTAAAGTGAAGGTACTTAAAAATTTTTTTATTTCAAAATTAGAACTATTTAACATTTCACTAATTATTTCATCTCTAGTTAAAAATTTTTCTATATATAAATTAGCTACCGCATACATATCATAATAACCATAATATTCATCATCATAGCAAATACAATTACCAAAGCCAATAACTTTAGCTACATTAGCATCACTACCAAAATAACGAAAAACATCACAAAGAGAAGTACACATATGAAAACCATGACCATTATTACCAAACTTTAAATCGTTGTTGTTATGATAAACTTGACCAACTATGAATTTTTTACCATATCTGTTAGTTTTATCATTATTAAATGCTTTATAACCTTTAACTACCATATTTTTCTCTTTTCTATATAGTATTTTATTATAATAATTAAAATATTTGTTGTCAATTTGTAACTTATTTGTTAAAATACTAGCAAAAAAGGGGGAAGAAAACCATGAAAGTAGTTAATTTAACTAAAAAACAATTTGCTAAATTAAAACCAATTGAATTAGATAAAAGTGTTTTAAATAATGAGGCTGAAATGTTTTATCTTTATGGCAAAATTGGTTGGGAAAAAAGAAAGTATATTTTAAAGAAACTTTATCGTGATCATGGCGAAATTTTTGGTAATAAACTTTATACAATTAATGCTTTACTAGATAAAAAAGATGAAATTAATATGGAAGAGTTAATAATGCCAGAAGCTCTAGGAGTAATTTCACAAGAAATTGTTGGACCGGTTATGCTTTATGTTCCCAGTATAAATTTAAGTTATATTTTATCATCTTCTGATTATGAATATTCTTTAGAAGAAAAGATTGCTTATTTACAAGAAGTTGGGGCTATTTTAGAAAAAATGCATAAAGTAAGAGAATATACTAGTGTTAAAGATTTTTATTTAAATGATGTTCATGAAGGTAATTTTATTTTAAATACTAAAACTAATCATCTTAATGTCGTTGATTTAGATAGTGCAAAAATAGGAAATAATATACCTTTTGCTTCTTACTATTTAGGTCCTTTTGGCCTTCATACATATTCTTCTAAATATCAAGAAACAGATCCAGATCATTTTATTGGGGCTTTTTATGAAGTTAATGAAAATACCGATATCTATTGTTATATTATGATGATTTTAAAATTTATTTACAATACTGATGTAATTAATATGACACCAGAAGAATTTTATGATTATTTAGAATATATGAGTGATTTAGGTGTATCTAAAGAATTAATTGATATTTTTTCAACTATTTTAATTAATAAAGATAATATTAATCCTCATGAATATTTAGAAGAATTAATACCTTACTATGGTAAACTTAATAGAAATACTTTTGTAAGAGTTAGAAGTAAATAAAAATGATTGACAAAACATATAATATAGTGATAAACTATTAGTGTTTTAAAAAGGAAAGCGATTTATATCCATGAATTCTATGAATCCACCTGATTGCGTATAGTAATAGGTAAAAAGCCAAAATAAGTTAATAATGGTTTTTAAGTGGGTATAATGATACTCACTTTTTAATTGTTGGAGGTGCTTTGTATAGCAAAAACAGATGAGCTACAAGTTAATGATGAAATTAAAGTAGCAGAGGTTATGGTAATTGGCCCAAATGGTGAAAAAATGGGTGTCAAGAATATTGAGGATGCCAAAACTTTAGCAAATTATGCAGGTTTAGATCTTGTTTTAATGAGTGCAAATAGTGTTCCAGCTGTGGCAAAAATAATGGATTATAATAAATTCCGTTATGAGAAACAAAAAAAATTAAAAGAAGCGCAAAAGAAACAAAGAGAAAGCAATAAAGATGTTAAAGAATATCGTCTTTCAGTAACGATTGATGTCGGTGACTTTGAAACACGCAAGAGAAATGCTGCTGAATATTTAAAGAAAGGTCATAAAATTAAAGCATTTATTCGCTTTAAAGGAAGACAAATGGCTCATACAGAACTAGGTCAAGAAGTTTTATTAAAATTTGCTGATGCCTTAAGTGATATTAGTCAAATTGAAGTAGAACCTAAACTAGAAGGAAGACAAATGTCTTTGTTATTAGCACCAAAAAAATAAAGAAGTAGAAGGAGAGTATATTATGGGAAAACAAAAAACACATAAAGCAAGTAGTAAAGTGTTTAAAGTAAAGAAAAATGGTACACTTACTTATAAAAAAGGTAATGGTAACCACAAAACTAACAAAGATTCTTCTAAACAAGTACGTCAAAGAAGAAATAAAGGAATTTTAGGTAAAGGAGAAGCTAACAGAATAAAATCTGTTATCAGATAGGGGGATTAAATAATGGCAAGAGTTAAAGGCGGAAATGTATCAAAAAATAGAAGACGTAAAGTTTTAAAACAAGCAAAAGGTTATTTTGGTAGCAAACATAGATTATATAAAACTGCGCAAGAACAAGTTTTCCATAGTGGTGTCTATGCTTTTAGAGATAGAAGACAAAATAAAAGAAACTTCCGTAAATTATGGATAACAAGAATTAATGCAGCGTGCAGAATGAATGATATCAGTTATTCTAAATTTATGGATGGTTTATCAAAAGCTGGTATTGAAATTAATCGTAAAATGTTATCAGAAATAGCTATTAATGATGCAGAATCTTTTACTAAATTAGTTAAAACTGCTAAAGATGCTTTAGATGGTAAAGTTAAAAAAGTTGAAAATACAGTTAAAGAAGTAAAAGAAGAAGTTAAAAAAGAAGCAAAAAAAGTAGCTGAAACAGTTGAAGATTTAAGTACTAAAACTTTAGCAGAACTAAAAGCGCTTGCAAAAGATGCTGGTATTAAAGGTTATAGTACTATGAAAAAAGATGAATTACTAAAGAATTTAAAATAGTAATTCTTTTTTATTGACTATTTACAAATAAGTATTTATTAGTTAATATTAAAAGTGGGTAGAGAAGACTAAATAATAATAAAAAAGTCTTCTTTTTGCTTTTATGTAGAAAATTTAGTTATGTAGAAAAAATGAAAAAGA
>CANPZJ010000010.1 GCA_947588795.1 uncultured Bacilli bacterium | reverse complement strand
AATCAAGATTATAAAAAAATAATTGATTTAACTCATCAAATTACGAAAGATATTCAAGATAAAAGAAAAGATAAAGGACTAAAAGAAAAAGAAATAAGAGCTTTAGTAATAGGTATACCTAATGTTGGTAAAAGTACTTTAATTAATAAAATAACTGGTAAAAAAGCTGTAAGTGTGGAAAATAGACCAGGGGTTACAAAAGATTTAAATTATTTAAAAACAAATGCTGGAATTACATTACTTGATACTCCAGGTATATTATGGCCAAAATTAGATGAAGAAAATGTTGCCTTAAATATAGCATCAACTGGTGGTATTAAAAAAGAAGTATTAAATTTAGATGAAATATGTTTACATATCTTAAATTTTTTGTTTGAAAATTATCCGAATATTTTAATGGAAAAATATGGTATAAGTGATAATGATCCAATGATTATGTATGAAATTATTGCAAAAAAAATTGGAGCAATTAAAAATAATGAAATTGACTATGACAAAGTAAGTGAAAAAGTGTATAATGATTTAGTGGGGGAAAAAATTAAAGGAGTAACATTAGATAGATGGCAGTAGACTTATTAAAATTTGAAACAGATTTATATAGTAAAGGCTATAAATTAATTGCAGGTACTGATGAAGCTGGAAGAGGACCTTTAGTTGGTCCTGTAGTAGCTGCTGCTGTAATTTTACCACCAAAATATTATTTAGAAGGTTTAAACGATTCTAAAAAGTTAAGTGAGAAAAAAAGAAATATGTTTTATGACATTATTATGCGTGATGCACTAAGTGTTGGAGTAGGTATAGTCTCACCGAAAGAAATAGATGAAATAAATATTTTAGAAGCATCAAGAAAAGCGATGAATATTGCCCTAGATAATTTAAAATTAAAACCAGATTATATTTTAACTGATGCGATGAAATTAAATCGTGATGTTCCAGTAATGTCTATCATTCATGGAGATGCTTTAAGTGAGACTATTGCGGCCTCTTCTGTTATTGCCAAAGTTACGAGGGATAGAATAATGGTCGAACTTGATAAAAAATATCCAATGTATGGTTTTGCTGAACATAAAGGATATCCAACAAAAAAACATATTGAAAAAATTCAAAAATATGGTATTATTGAAGAGTACCGAAAAACATTTAAACCGGTTAAAGAATTGGTTAAGGAGAGTAGTAAATAATGGCAAAGAATAAAAAGAAAAATAATGTAGAAGAAAATAAAAATATTAAAGAAGTTAATTCAACTAAGAAACAAAATAATTCTTCTACTAAAAATAATGCTAAAAAAGTAAAAAAAGAAGCAAAAGACAAACTTGCTGAAGAAGAAGTTAAACAAGAAATTAAAGAAGAAATAAAAAATGAAGAAAAAGAATCTCAAGAAGAATTTGCTAAAATATTAGATGAAGAAGAACATCATTTCTTTGATGATACATTTGCTAAAAATGTAATGTGGGTTACATTATTTGTATTCTTAATTGAATTAATCTTTAAAGTTTTAAACGATTTTAGTATTTTTGATTATTCAACTTTAAGAATATTAATAAGTAGTTTTATGTTATCTTTTGTATTTACATTTTTAGCTAGTCTTACTAAAAGAAGATGGCTAAGAAATACTATTGTCTTATTATTTATTTTTGTTTATGCTTTTTATACATGGCTACAACTTGGCTTTATTAATTACTTGGGTGTTTATATGTCATTTCATACTTCTAGTCAACTTGGAGCAGATAAAGATTATATTGGTGATTATTTAAATTCTTTTAAATTAGTTTATTATGTAATTTTTGTTCCATTTATTTTAGCAATTATCTGTTTTATAGCTAGAAGAAAAAAAGAATATCAAAAAATTAAAATTAATAAAAAATATTTATTAATTATTCCAACACTTATTATAAGTGTTATCCTTTATTACTTAACATTAACTCTACCTTTTATGCAAAATGAATTGCAAATTAAAAGTAATATGAGTTTATTTGTGAATCCTGATGTACCAACGGTGGCGGTAAATCAATTTGGAACAACAATGTTTGGATTATTAGATTTAAAAAGTTTCTTATTCCCTTCAGAAGTAGCAGCAGAAGAATTTAAAGCTAATGCTTCACAAAATAATGAACCAGTAAGTAGAGAAGTTAGTGAAGCATTAAAAGTAATTGCGGAATCAGAAACAAATTCTAAATATAAAAGTTTAAATAATTATTTTGTATCGCAAAAAGTAACTGATTATAATGAATATACAGGTATGTTTGAAGGTAAAAATGTTATCGTTATCTTAATGGAATCAGTTGGTGAAGGTATTATTGATGAAGAAAATTTCCCTAACTTCTATAAAATGTATAGTGAAGGATGGCATTGGGAAAATAATTATTCGCCAAGAAATAGTTGTGCTACAGGAAATAATGAATTTAGTGCCATGACTGGTTTATATTCAATTTATAATACTTGTACTACTAATGTATATCGTAATAATAAATATTTTGAAGCTATCTTTAATCTATTTAATAATAAAGGTTATAATACTACTAGTATGCATGATTTTGTTCAATGGTATTATAAGAGAAAAACATATCAACCAAATATGGGTAGTCAAAAATATTATGGAGCAGATGATTTAAATATTAAAACTGCTGGATATTATGGTGAATGGCCAAGTGATGAAGAATTCTTTGAAAAAGCAATGGATATTGTCTTAAATGATGGTAGTGATAAACCTTGGATGACATGGCTTACTACGGTAACTAGTCACCAACCATACACTAATAATTCAACGTATGGTAATTTATATAAAGATGAATTTAAAGCTCAAGGTTATTCTACATCAGTAAGTCGTTATTTATCTAAATTAAAAGTAGTAGATAATGCTTTAGGCATTATGTTAGATAAATTAAAAGAAGCTGGTGAACTTGATAATACAGTTATTGTTATGACTGGTGATCATTATCCATATGGTTTATCAAAATCATCTGTATCAGAAATGATAGATCATGATTTATCTGAATATGAAATTGAAAGAACACCATTTGTTATTTATAACTCAACAATGACTCCTAAAACTTTTAAAGAATATAATTCATATATTAATTTAGTACCAACTGTTGCAAACTTATTGGGACTAGAATATGATCCAAGATTATATGTTGGTAGTGATGTTTTAAGTGAAGATTATGAATCAAGAGTTGTATTTGCGGATGGTTCTTGGAAAAATGAAATAGCTTATTATAATGCATCAACTAGTAAAATAAAATATTATGGTGATACAACTTATACTCCAGAAGAAATTCAAGCCATCAATACCGAAGTTGGTCTAAAAATTGATATGAGTAGTAAAGCCATTAAAGCAAATTACTTTAATTACTTAGAAAAAGAAATAGATAAGTATAATGAAGAACATAAATTAGTATCTACTCCAGAAGGTGGTATTACAACACCAACTGATGAAAATGCTGATCCAACTACGGAAAATCAAACCACTGAAACAACAACTACTGATGAAGCAAACAATACTGAAGAATAAGAAAATAACTTATTCTTTTTTTAATGCCACTATATGAAATTAATAAAATTACTTGAATTTTATTTTCTCTCATCAATTCTTTTAAAATTAGTTTTATGACTAGGATCATATCGTAAAAGTTCAGAACTAGTCATTTTTAATTTGAAATCAATATTTTTGTTCATTCCGTTAGCAATTTTATCTAACATTTCAATAGTTGGTTTTCTTTTGCTATTTTCTAGTTGATTTATATAAACTAAGTTACTTCCAACTTTTTCAGCAAAATTTTCCTGAGAAAGGTCATATTTTTCTCTATAATATTTCAAATTCATTGCTAGTATTTTCTTGCTATTTGTTCTCATATCTATATCTCCAATACAACTATTATTTTATACAATTCTATAGAATAAGTCTATTGCACGACTGTTAATGGCTGGGCATGTCAACAAAGTTCAGAAGGATAATATGAACAATGGTGGAGCATCATATATAAATGAGATAACATTAAATAGTGATATGTCTGTTAAATCTTCTACCTGTGAAAAAGATTCAGGATGTACTGAATATATAGGA
This sequence comes from uncultured Bacilli bacterium, assembly GCA_947588795.1. Classification (GTDB taxonomy): domain Bacteria; phylum Bacillota_I; class Bacilli_A; order RF39; family UBA660; genus SIG200. Next base: position 11,254 of record CANPZJ010000010.1, on the reverse strand, counting down.
AGCTATACAATTAGTGGAACAACTTTAACAATTACTTTAAATAAATATCAAGATGTTGATGGTTCTTGGAGAGTTTTGCCCAAAGATGCTCAAAAAGAAGAAAAAGGAACAATTACAGATGATAATATATTTAGTATTAATAATATGGTATATGTTATTGAATAAAGTAAATAATTGAAGATATTGTAAAGTATCTTCTTTTTTATGAAAATTTAGTGTAATTTAAATTATTTTAATTGACAAGAAATAAAATTCATTGTATAAAGTATAAATGATGGGAGTGATATTTTGAAAAATGTCGTTATAGTAGAATCACCTGCTAAAAGTAAAACAATTGAAAAATATTTAGCTGGCGATTATAAAGTAGTATCCTCAAAAGGTCATATTAGAGATTTAGCCACAACCGGTAAATATGGTTTAGGTGTTGATATTGATAATGACTTTAAACCAAATTATGTAGTAATTAAAGGTAAAAATAAAGATGTTAAAGAATTAAAAAAATTAGTAGAAAGTGCTGATCATATTTATCTTGCAACCGACCCTGACCGTGAAGGAGAAATTATTTCATGGCATTTAAAAGAAGAGTTAGGTATACCAGAAGAAAAATATGACCGTGTAACTTTTAGAGAAATAACTAAAGATACAGTTTTAAAAAGTATTAAAGAACATGCTAAAATTGATATGGATTTAGTTAAGGGAGCTGAAACTAGAAGGATATTAGATAGGATTATTGGCTTTCGTTTAAGTAAATTAATGCAATATAAAACTGGTGGTAAAAGTGCTGGTCGTGTTCAATCAGTTGCTTTAAAATTAATAGTTGATCGTGAAAGAGAAATACTCGCATTTGTGCCAAAAGAATATTGGACAATTGAAGCTGATTTTAAAGATTATACAGCTGAACTGGTTAAATACAAAAATAAAGATATTGAAATAAATAGTGAGTTAGAAGCAGATGAAATATTATCTAAGTTATCTAATTCATTTACGATTAAAGATATTGAAGAAAAAGATAAAAAGAAAGCAGCTAGAGAAGTATTTAAAACATCAACATTACAACAAATGGCCTCAAATAGGCTTAATTTTGCGGCTTCTAAAACAATGAAAATAGCGCAAAAGTTATATGAAGGTGTCGATTTACAAAATGAGACTGTAGGTCTTATTACTTATATGCGTACTGATAGTGTTCGTCTTTCTGATGAATTTATTTCTTCAACAAAAGCCTATATCAAAAAAACTTATGGCGATGAATATGTTGGTTATGCGAAAGTAGGTAAAAAGAACGCTAATATGCAAGATGCCCATGAAGGTATTAGACCTACTAGTATTTTAAGAACGCCAGAAAGTATTAAAGCTTATTTAAGTACTGATGAATATAAATTATATAAATTGATTTATACTAGAGCTCTAGCATCTATTATGGCTGATGCCAAAGTTAAAGCAACAACTGTTACATTTTTAAATAATGATTATTTATTTAAAACAACTGGTTCAGTCTTAACTTTTGATGGGTATTTAAAAGTATATTCTGAATATGAAGATAGTGAAGATAAAATACTTCCTAATTTTAAAGATTATAAAAGTAATGTTGTCGTAGCGAGTAGTATAAATAAATATCAACACTTTACAAAACCAGCTTCAAGATATACGGAAGCTAGCTTAATTAAAGAATTAGAAAGTTTAGGTATTGGTCGTCCTTCTACTTATGCTACTATTATTAGTACTTTAAAAGATCATGACTATGTTAAAGTAGAAGAAAAGAAATTTGTGCCAACCGAAATGGGTATGGAAACAACTGATAAATTACAAGAATATTTTAGTGATATTATTAATGTTAAATATACAGCTTCAATGGAATCTGATTTAGATGATATTGCGGAAGCTAAAAAAGATAATATTAAAGTATTACATGAATTTTATGATAAGTTTGCGCCTATTATGGATGATGCTCTTAAAAATATGGAAAAGAAAGCTCCAGTATCAACGGGTGAGATATGTCCTGAATGTGGTGGAGATTTAGTTATTCGTAAAGGCAAATTTGGTGAATTTGTGGCCTGCTCTAACTATCCAAAATGTAAGTATATTAAAAAAGAGAAAAGAGAAGAGAGTGTTTCAGAAAAAATAGCTGAATGCCCTAAATGCCATAAAGATATTGTGTCAAGAAGGACTAAAAGAGGCAAAATATTCTATGGTTGTTCAGGATACCCTAAATGTGATTATGCGACCTGGTATAAACCAACTGGTGATGTTTGTCCTAAATGTGGTAATTTACTTGTAAATAAAAATAATAATGTTGTTTGTGAACATTGTGATAATTAACTTACCCTTGTGGTAAGTTTTATTATACAAAAATTTAACATAAATAATATCTTAATACTTAAATAATATTAATTTTTTTGTTATAATCATTGTAGGAGAATTAGCATGAAAAAAACTAATAAGAAAAAATTATTTAAAAATAAAACGCAAATGGTTATATATATATTATTATTTATTGCCTTACTTTCTTTATTTGTTGTCGTAGGAGAAATAGATTTTAAAAAAGAAAAAGATACCGAAGCAACTAAATTTAGTACTATTTATAATTTAGTAGATAAAGATAATTTATTTGTTTTTAGTGATGCCACTGATGTACTAAATATTTTAAAAGGAAGAAGTGGCGTTATTTTTCTAGCATTTCCTTCTAATAAATGGTCTAATAAATATGCTAGTATATTAAATGAAGTTGGAAAAGAAGTAGGTTTAGATAAAATATATTATTATGATTTTAAAAAAGATCGTGATGAATCTAATGGCACTTATGAAACAATTGTAAATGAATTAGAAATGTATATACCAGTTAATGATGAAAATGAAAAAAATATTCAAGCTCCAACTGTTGTTATCGTCAAAAATGGCACTATTATTGCTTATTTTGATGATGCTACTTTAATAAAAGGACCAGTTACCCCAGATGAATATTATAATGAAAATCAAATTGCGAGTTTAAAATCAAGTTTTAAAGTAGCATTAGAAGAGTATTTAAAAGGTGATAAATAATGGAAGAAAATTTTAAAGGTAAATTTGGTTTTATTATCTTTATTCTAATTGTTTTATTTTTAGCAATTGGAGGTTTTTTCTTTACTAAATATATTTTAAGCGATAAAAAGGAAGAAGTTAAAGAAGAGATAACAAATTATAAAATAGATGATAAAAAAGATTATATTTATTATACTGATAATGAAACTATTAGTGAAGCAGCTGAACTTGAATATATGAATGTCGTAATTAATATAAAAGGACAAGAAACGTTAACAAATTCACTAAAAGAAGAAAATTTAAGATATAAAAATAATGTTAAATATATATCTGATCAGACAGAACTTCCTAGTGAAATAATTAATTATAATAATGATAATTTATATGCTTTAACTTACCGTACTTATGAAAACTATGAATTTGATAAATATGTTAGTTTAGTTATTAAAGATTATAATTATTCTTGTTTTGATTTATTAACATTTACAAATACTAAAAGTTATGTTTTTGATACAACTACTGGTAAGTTATTAGAAGAAACTGAAATATTAAATAAATATAATACTAATTTAGAAAAAATTAAAGAAAGTATAAAAGAATATTTAAATTCTGATCAAAAGAAAATAGATGAAGTTGGCATAAATGTTGATGAAACTGTTAATAGTCTAAGTAATTATTCTTTATATATTAATGAATATGGAAGATTATATATAAGTTTTCTTGTCAAATCAAATAAAGAAGATTATAATGATAGTATGGAGGTTAGATAATGGACTTAGATACAGAAATTAGAATGCTTAAAGCAATTGAAAATTTAGATAATAAACTTTTAGGAATAAGAGCAGGAAGAGCAAATCCTTCGATGCTTAATGGTATAATGGTAGAATATTATGGTAATCCAACACCCTTAAATAGTATTGCAAATATTACGGTACCGGAAGCAAGACAATTATTTATTAAACCATTTGATAGAAGTGCCCTAAAAGAAATTGAAAAAGCCATTAATGAAAAAGATTTAGGAATTGCTCCAAGTAATAATGGGGAAATGATTATTTTAACTATTCCAGAACTTACCGAAGATAGAAGAAGAGAATATGTTAAACAAGCTAAAGCTTTAGGAGAAGAAGCTAAAGTTGCTCTTCGTAATATTAGACAAGAAGATAATGATAAAATAAAAAAAGCCGAACTTCCAGAAGATGAAGAAAAATTATATTTAGAAGATGTCCAAGAACTTATTAATAAATACAATAAAATAGTTGATGATAAAGTTAAAGAAAAAGAAAATGAATTAATGAAGATATAAGGTGGTATTATGAGTAAAAAGGGTAATAAAAAAAATGATATAAACTTACCATTAATATTAGGAATGTATTTAATATTAGATATAATTATTTTATTTGCTTTATGTTTATTAGAAATAAATTTTATGAAACATGAAATAGTTTTGGGATTAAGTTTTTTATTAGAGTTTATTTCCACAGTATATGTGGCTAACAAAAGTAATATTAGATCAACTATATTATTTTATGTACTCTTATTAGTATCACCCATTTTTTTAGGACTTATTGCAATGGCAGTAGCATATTTTTCTGGCAAAACACCTTATACTGCTACAATGCTTGTATTGTTTAGAAATGGTTTCTTTTTAAATGGTAATATAGCAAGTTCATTAACAAGAGTAATTATTTTATTTAGAATACCTGCTCTTGTAGGTATATTAGTAAGTTTACTTACAAGTTATGTTAATAAAAAAGTTAAAAGAGTTATTGCCCAATAATTAAAAAATGGGCTCTTTCAATTTTATTTAATGGTTAAATAACTTACAATTGTAAAAAAATACCAATAATAGTATAATAAAAGGCATGAAAAGAAATGAAGTAGATCGCACAAAATTAAGTCCCATGATGAGACAATATATGGAGATAAAAGATAAATACCCAGATGAACTTTTATTTTTTCGTCTTGGGGATTTTTATGAATTATTTTTTGAAGATGGGGAAATAGCTTCAAGAGAATTAGAACTAACTTTAACTGGTAAAGCAGCAGGACTAGATGAAAAAGTACCAATGTGTGGTGTTCCTTATCATGCCGTTAAATCTTATATTGAAAAAATAGTTAATAAAGGCTATCGTGTTGCAATTTGTGAACAATTAGAAGATCCTAAAAGTACGAAAGATACAGTAAAAAGAGGTGTAGTTGATGTTATAAGTAAAGGTACTATTACTGATTTTGAACTTTTAGATGAACATAGTAATTCTTATATTGCGAGTATTCTAGAATTTAGTGATGTTTTTATTATTACTTATGCTGATATTACAACTGGTGAACTTAATAGTTTAACCATTGAAAATAAAGAAGACAAGCTTATTAGTGAAATACTTAGTTTAGGTATTAAAGAAGTTATATTACTTGATAATTTAAATGTTTCTTTAGTAGATTTACTTAAAAATAAATATGGCATTGATGTAGTATTTAGTAGTGAATATTATAATGAAGAAGTATCTTTTTTAAGTACAGTAAATGATGCGAGAAAGAAAGCTGGTATTAATCATTTATTTTATTATTTAGTAGTTAAAGAACTCAAAAGTATTAGCCATTTTAATGAATGCAAAATAATTCAAAAATTAGATTATTTAGAGATGGATATTCATACCGTTAGAAATCTAGAACTATTTGAAACAATTAGATTAAAAGAGCGAACTTATTCTTTAATATGGCTTTTAGATAAATGTAAAACAGCCATGGGTTCCAGAAAATTAAAGAGTTTTTTAATGCATCCCTTAAAAAACATTGATGAATTAAATAAAAGATATGATAAGATTGAAATATTAAATAATAATTTTATTTTAAAAGATGAATTAAAAAACTTATTGTATGAAATTTATGATTTAGAAAGATTATGTGGTAAGATTACTACTGGTAGTGTTAATGGTCGTGATTTATTACAATTTAAAAATAGTTTAAAAGTATTACCTCGTATAAAAGAAATATTAGAGACTTTGAATTTTGAAGAAAATATTGATACGCATCAAGATATTTATATGTTACTTGATGCAGCGATTTATGAAAATCCCCCAATATCAGTAAAAGAAGGTTATTTAATTAAAGATGGTTATAATAAAGAATTAGATGAACTTAAGAGTATTAGAAGTGGTGGCAAAGAGTTTATTGCCAGTTTAGAAGCTAAAATTAAAGAAGAAACTGGTATTAAAAATTTAAAAGTTGGTTTTAATAAAGTATTTGGTTATTTTATTGAAGTATCTAAAGGTCAAGCTAAAGAAGTAACGGAGAATTTTGGCTGGGAGCGAAGACAAACACTAACTAATTATGAACGATTTATTTCACCTGAATTAAAAGAAAAAGAAGCCCTTATTTTAAATGCAGAAGAAAAAATTATTGAACTTGAATATAACTTATTTACAGAAATTAAAAATATTATTAAAAAAGAAATTTTAAAAATTAAGAAAACGGCAGATACTATTAGTACAATTGATGCTATTCTATCTCTATCTATTTGTAGTGAAGAGTTAAATTTAGTAAGACCTACTTTAAATAATGATAAAGTTTTAGATATAGTTGAGGGAAGACATCCAGTTGTGGAAATAGTATCTGGTGATATGTATGTAGCTAATGATTGTCATATGAGTGATAGTAAAAGTACTATTTTAATTACTGGTCCAAATATGAGTGGTAAGTCAACTTATATGAGACAAATTGCAATTATTATTTTAATGGCCCAAATGGGTTCGTTTGTCCCTGCTAAAAGTGCTAATTTACCTATCATTGATAAAATATTTACAAGAATCGGCGCCTCTGATGATTTAGTATCTGGTGAATCAACCTTTATGGTCGAAATGAAAGAAGCAAGAAATGCTTTAGTTAATGCTACCCCTAACAGTTTAATTATCTTTGATGAGTTAGGTAGAGGTACAGCAACTTATGATGGTATGAGTTTGGCTCAAGCCATACTTGAATACATTAATGAAAATATTCATGCGCTAACTTTATTTTCAACGCATTATCATGAACTAACTAGTCTTGAAAAAAGATTTAAAACAATTAAAAATGTACATGTATCAGCAATTGAAGAAGAAGGTAAAATTACTTTTTTACATAAAGTTAAGGATGGAGCAATTGATAAAAGTTATGGTATACACGTAGCAAGACTTGCAAGCTTGCCAGAAGATTTATTAAAAAGAGCCGATGAAATATTAAAAGAATATGAAAATGGTAATAAAAATAAAAAAGAAGCACCTAAAATTCAACTTAGTTTAGATTTTGAAGAAGAAAATACTAAGAAAGAATCAGAACTACAAAAGAAATTAGATAGTATTGATCCACTTAATATGACACCAATTGATGCTTTAAATTATTTATATGATTTAAAACAAAGTATTAAAAAATAATGATAAAAATTTCTCTAAAAATAGAGATTTTTTTAATTTTTAGCAATTTTTTTAAGAAAATTTCGCGAAAAAAAGGAAATCAGAGAAAAAAAGCTAATAATATAAGTAGAGGAGAAAATTTTATGAATACAATTTTAAAAGAAAAACCCTTACTATTATACGATTCAATCTTTAAAACAATAGTAGCTAATGAACAAGATACAAGATTACTAGATTATTTTTATCTGATATCTTAGATGAAAAAGTACATGTAGTAGAATTTATTCCCACAGAACTAAAAATAAGAAGAAAATCTGAAAGAGTAAAAGTAACTGATTTGATAGTTAAAACAAGTAATGGTAAACATATCTTAGTTGAGTTAAATAGTAATTTTAGTAGTAGTACTAAACTAAGAAATTTATCTTACTATACATCTTATTATTCCCAAATAATTGAAAAAGGATATGAATATTATGAAGAGTTAGATACAGTACTCATAAATTTAAATAAAAATAGTAAAGATAGCCTTGCTAAAAGAAACTATTTAATAACATGTGTAGAAGATAAAAGTATTTATACAAATACGTTTAGAATAATCAACATAAATCTTGTTAAGTATAAAGAGCTATGGTATGATGAATGTATAAAAGGAAACAAAGAACATATACATCTAGTTATGTTAAATGCGAATATGGACGAGATAGAAGAATTAGGCAAAAGGGATAAAGTAGTAAGGAGTATGAAGATAAAATGTTAACATTAACAAAAGATGGAGTAGTAATAAATCATTTAAGCTATGAAGAAGATGAGGAAAAGATAAGAAGATCAGAAATACATGAAGCCAGAGATGAAGGCATAGCAGAAGGTATAAATAAAACTGCTATTAATATGTTAAAAGATAATATGCCAATAAACGTAATAATGAAATATACTTCACTAACTAAAAAAGCAATTGAAAAATTGAAGAAAAATTTAAAATAATATTTAGAATGGTTAATTCATTCTTTTTTTTCTTTCTATATAGCATTTTATATTTTCATTTGTTATAATTAAGTAGTGGAGAAGAATTATGGCAAAAACAAGAAGTGAATTAAGAGAAAAATGTATGATTATATTATATCAATGGGATTTATATCATGAAAATAATCCTAAAATCGATATAGATGAACTTATTAAAAATAATTTAGATATTGATAATGATTTTGTAAGAGATATTGTTTATGGTGTAATTACGCATATTAATGAAATAGATGAACTAGCCAATAAATATATGAATAATTGGCGTATTAATCGTCTTGATAAAACTGGAGCGGCTATCCTTCGTATTGGGGTGTTTGAACTTAAATATACTGATACTCCAGATATAGTCGTTATAAATGAAGCAGTTGAACTTGCTAAAAAATATAGTGATGATAGTGTAAGAAAAATAATCAATGCAGTTTTAGATAAAGCTGTTAAAAATGAATTTAATTAAAAAAATTATTAAAATTTAAATGTAATAATTATTGTATGGAATAATTTTGAAAGGAAATTTATGATAGAAGAAAATAAATATTTAAATATAAGTGAAATAAATAATTATATTAAAAGTGTTTTAGATAATGATATATTATTAAATAGAATTTATTTAAAAGGAGAAATATCTAATTTTAAAAGCCATACAAGAGGACATTTATATTTTACTTTAAAAGATGATTTATCAAGGATTAATGCTGTTATGTTTCAAAGTAATGCAAGAGGATTACAATTTGTCCCAGAAGATGGGATGAATGTTTTAGTAAAGGGACGTATTAGTGCATATCCGACGAGTGGAACTTATCAAATATATGTTGAATCGATGGAACTTGATGGTCTAGGTAATTTATATATTGAATATGAAAAATTAAAAGAAAAATTATTTAAAGAAGGTTTATTTAATAAAGAACATAAAAAAGAAATACCTAAGTATCCATCAAGAATTGGTGTAATAACGGCTGATACAGGTGCTGCGGTAAGAGATATTATGAGTACCATTAAAAGGAGATATCCGCTATCAGAAGTAATTTTGTTTCCAAGTTTAGTTCAAGGAGCAGAGGCTGCCCCTAATATTGTGCATCAAATAGAAGTTGCAGATAATTATAATTGTGATGTTTTAATTGTGGGCCGTGGTGGTGGATCTATTGAAGATTTATGGGCATTTAATGAAGAAATTGTTGCAAGAGCTATATATAATGCCAAAACCCCAATTATTAGTGCCGTAGGTCATGAACCTGATTTTACTATTGCCGATTTTGTCGCTGACCTTCGAGCGCCAACTCCAACTGGAGCTGCTGAAATGGCTGTGCCAACAAAACTTGATATTGAAAATTTAATTAATCAATTTAAAATAAGACTTAATAAAAATATTAAAAATTTAGTTAATACAAAATTTATTGAATTGTATCATTTAAAAAATTCTTTTGTATTAAAAAATCCCATGAGTTTATATGAAATAAAAGAACAAAAATTAGACAAATTATTAGAAGATTTAAATAAAAATATGCAAATAATCTTAGATAATAAAAAACATTTATTAGAAATAGATTTAAATAAAATCAAATTAATGAGTCCTTTTAATATTATTAATGATAATAAAAATAAATTAAAAGAATTAGTAGTTAATTTAAATAATATTATAGATAAAGATTTAAATAATAAACAGTATCAATTAGATTATTTAATTAATACTTTAAAATTAGTAAATCCCTTAAATATATTAAGTAATGGCTATTCTTTGGTTAAAAAAGGTGATAAACTAATTAGTAGTAGTAAAGATTTAAAAGTTAATGATAAAATTAATATTAAATTTCATGAAGGTGAAATTGAAAGTATAGTAAGGGAGATAAAATAATGGTTGATGAAGAAAAACTAAAAAGTTATGGGGAAAAATATGAAGAAATTAAAGGAGATATAGTAGGAACTTCAATACTAAAAGAAGCTTTAAAAAGACAACTAGTAGAATCAGATAGTAAATTGGCAAAATTAGCAAATGACATTACTGATGAAAAAGCTAGTGTTTGGTTTGAAAAAAATCATCAGTTACACCAAAAAATAGATTATTTGAAGAAAGAATTTAAGGTTAATATAGCTGCCACTGTATTAATGGTAATTTTTATACTAAGTTTAGGTTATTTAGTAGCTGATTTACCATTTTCATTAGTAAGTATTGCGGCATTTATAATGTCAGTAATTAAAACGGTATTCGATATAAAAATATATAATAAAAATATAAGAAAATATTCTAATGTAAATATTAAAGAAAGTGATTTAAAAAATAATAAAATTACTGAATTAAATAGAGAACGAGACAAAGAATATACTAAAAATGTTGAAATTAGAAAAAGTATAGATATAGTTAATGAAAGATTAAATGAACTAGGAGAATTAAAATTAGATCTTGAAAATCTTATTATATGTTTATTTTCTAGCTTAGATAATATTATTAAAAATCAAAGTAGTCAAAAGAAACCTTTTGCTACATGGTTAAATATTAGTTATGAAAGTGATGAACCTAAATTAGAAATTAGTAGTACTATGAAAAGAATAAGAAGTAAGAAGGAGGAAAAATAATGGAAAGCGAAAAAACATTTGAAACTAATTTAAAAGATTTAGAAAATTTAGTTAAGGAACTAGAAGCTGGTAATGTACCACTAGAAGATGCAATAAAGAAATATACTGAAGCAATGGAACTAGCTAAAAGTTGTAGTGAAAAACTAAATAATGCGACCGAAAAAGTTAATAAAATACTAGCTAGTGATGGCGAGTTAAAAGACTTTGAAGTAAAAGATGAAAAATAATGTCAAGGAGAGTAAAAAATTCTCCTTTTTATATTGTCA
>CANPZJ010000009.1 GCA_947588795.1 uncultured Bacilli bacterium | reverse complement strand
GATAGTTTAAAGAATGCTATTAGTAAATTATTAGAATTAGATAAAATAAATAGTAAAGACTTAACTTATATGTCTAATGTAAGACAAATAGATTTATTAAAGAAAGCTTTAGATAGTATTAATAATGCAATTAATAATTTAGGTAGTGATATACCAGTTGATATGATAGAAATTGATATTACTAATGCTTGGAATTATCTAGGTGAAATTACGGGTGAAGTGTATCGTGATGAATTAATTGATACTTTATTTAGTAATTTTTGTTTAGGAAAGTAGGGGTATAAATGTATGATGTTATTGTAGTTGGTGGTGGTCATGCTGGTTGTGAAGCCTCTAATATTGCAGCTAAAATGGGGATGAAAACCCTTCTTTTAACTATGAATAAAAATAATATTGCTGATATGCCATGTAATCCCTCAATTGGTGGTACTGCTAAAGGTATTATCGTAAGAGAAGTTGATGCTCTAGGTGGTTTAATGGGAATAGTTGCAGATCTTTCTCACTTTCAAATAAAAATGCTTAATAATTCCAAGGGTCCTGCCGTAAGAAGCCTAAGGGCTCAAGCTGATAAAAGAGTATATCCGAAAAAAATGTTAGAATTTTTAGAAAAAAATAAAAATTTAACAATTAAAGAAGGTTTAGTGGAAAATATTATTGTTGAAGATAACATAGTAAAAGGTATAGTTTTAGATAATGGTCAAGAGATAAAAAGTAAAGCAGTTATTCTTACTACTGGTACTTATACTAAAGCAAATATTTTAATAGGTTCAGAAAATACACCAGGAGGTCCACACGGTGAGGGGAGAAGTAACTATTTAAGTGATAATTTAAAAAATTCAGGTTTAAATATTATTAGACTTAAAACGGGAACACCCCAAAGAATAAAAAAAGAATCAATTGATTTTAGTAAAATGCACGAAGAAGTAGGAGATAATACTTACTGGACTTTTAGTCACGATATAAAACCACAATATAAAATAAACGAACAACAAAAGTGTTACTTAGTTTATACAAATGAAAAAACGCATGAAATAATTAGAAATCATTTAAAAGAATCAGCTATGTATGGCGGATATGCAACTGGTGTAGGTCCTAGATATTGTCCATCTATTGAAGATAAGATTGTTAGATTTGCTGATAAAGAGCGCCATCAATTATTTTTAGAGCCAGAAAGTATTTATTATGATGAATGGTATTTACAAGGATTTTCAACTAGTATGCCAAGAAATGTACAAGAAGAAATGGTACACTCTCTAAAAGGATTAGAAAATGCTGTTATATCAAAATATGCTTATGCGATTGAATATGATGCGATTGACCCCTTACAAATAAAGTCAAGTTTAGAAAATAAAATAATATCTGGTTTATTTACGGCTGGCCAAATAAATGGTACCAGTGGTTATGAAGAAGCGGCCGGCCAAGGAATAATGGCCGGTATTAACGCTAGTTTAAAATTACAAAATAAGGAACCTTTAGTTTTAAGAAGAGATGAAGCTTATATTGGGGTATTAATTGATGATTTAGTAACTAAAGGTATAACAGATCCATATAGAATGCTTACTAGTAGAGCCGAATTTCGTCTAATTTTAAGACATGATAATGCTGATTTAAGATTAAGAGAAATTGCTTATAAAATAGGTACTATTTCTAAAGAACAACACGATAGATTAGAAGAAAAGAAAAAAAATATTCAAAAATTAACTCAAGAATTAGAAAATACTAAGTTAATCTTAAATGAACATATTAAAAAAATATTTAAGAAAAATAATATAGATATACCAAAACAAAATATTACTTATGCAGATGCTTTAAAAAGACCAGAAATAACGATGGAATTTTTAAGTAATTTTCATGAATTTAAATATGATGCCGAAGTAATTTATCAAGTTGAAATTAATTATAAATATAGTGGATATATCGAAAAAGCCTATAAAGAAGCCGAAAAATTACAAAAAATTGAAGAAAAACAAATACCTGAAGATATTGATTATACAAAGATTAAAAATTTAGCCAGTGAAGCCAAACAAAAATTAGATAAGGTAAGGCCTAGAACAATAGCTCAAGCCTCAAGAATAAGTGGGGTAAATCCTGCCGATATTGCTATTTTAGCAGTCTATTTAAAGAAAGAATATAGTAAACATGAATAAAAGTGAATTTGTAGAAGAATTAAAAAAATTAAATATTAATGTAACTGATGAAATGTTAGAAGAATTAGAATTTTATAAAAATTTCTTACAAGAATATAATAAACATACTAATTTAACAGCGATAACTAATGATGAAGAGATTTATTTAAAACATTTTTATGATTCCCTAACTATTGTAAAAGCAATTGATTTAAGTAAAGTAGATAATCTACTTGATATAGGTACTGGTGCTGGTTTTCCTGGTATGGTTATTAAAATAATATATCCAAATATAAAAGTAACATTACTTGATTCTAATAATAAAAAAATTAAATTTCTAGAAGAATTATCTACTAAACTTAATATAGATTTTGAAATTATCCATAGTAGAGTAGAAGATTATGCTAAAAATAATTTAAATAAATTTGATATTGTTACTTCAAGAGCTGTTGCTAATTTACGAGTTCTTACTGAGCTTTCTTTACCATTAGTAAAAGTAAATGGTTATTTTATTGCTTTAAAAGGTAATATTGCTAGTGAATTAAATGATGCTAAAAGCACCATAAATATTTTAAATAGTGAAATAGAAAATATTATCAGTTTTAATTTATATAACGATAATAATCAAAGAAATATTGTTAAAATCAAAAAAATTAAAGAAAGTAATATAAAAGATTTAAGACCATATGACAAAATAATTAAAAAGCCATTGCAAAAATCTAATAAATAAGTTAGAATTAAGTATAGAGTATAGAGGTAAAGGGGTAGATTTGTGTGAATCAAAATCCACAAGAAAATTTACAAGTTATAAATGTACCTATTGAAGAAATAATACCTAATCGTTTTCAACCACGATTAAATTTTGATGAGTCAGCACTAAATGAATTATCTGCTTCAATAAAAGAACATGGGATTATTCAACCCCTTATTTTAAGACGTCTTGAAGATAAATATGAAATAATTGCGGGTGAGCGTAGATTTAAAGCCGCTAAAATGGCTGGTTTAATGAGTGTACCTGCTATTATTAAAAAAATGGATGATGATAAAAGTGCTGAAGTAGCAATTGTTGAGAATGTTCAGAGAAGAGATTTATCAGCTATTGAAGAAGCAAAATCATATAAAGCCCTTTTAGATAAAGGATATTTAACCCAAGATGAGTTAGCTAAAAAAATGGGCTTAAGTCAATCAGCTATTTCTAATAAATTAAGATTGTTATCATTGTCTGATGTTGTTCAAGATGCTTTAATGGATGGCAAAATATCTGAAAGACACGCCAGAAGTTTATTAAAATTAAATAGTTCAGAAGATCAAGAAATATGGTTAAAGAAAATTATAGATGAAAGATTAACTGTAAAAGATTTAGATAAAAAAATAAAAGAAACTTTAAATGGCTCAGATACATCTGATGAAATACCTTTAGTTAATGATACACCTAATATTAATGATATTAAAGAAAAAGCTACAGATATCTTTAGTGCAATGAATAATAACAATAAAAATGAAGATGAAATACCATTAGTTAAAGACAATATAGATTTAAGTGCAATTAAAGAAAATGCAACTGATATAAAAGATACAATAAATAACGATTTTGTTGATAAAAAACAAGATAATAAAGTTCCAAATAAATTCTTTAATTTCTTAGAAGATGAGTCAGCTAATATGAATGTTAGTGAAGAAGATAGTTATTCTGCTATTGTTAATCCATTTACAATTGAAGAATCAGAAGAAAAACCTAATTTAGAAGGACAACCAAATATAGATTTAAATGCTCCAGTGGTTGATGTAACTTCAATAGAAGATAATAATGAAGAAAATAATACTATAGAACAACAAGAGCCTGAAGAAGAAATAGAAATGCTAGATTTCTTAGGACCAGTTGATGAAGTAACTCAAGAAGTTACTCAAACTGAAGAAACAAAAGAAATTGATTTAACTAAAGCAAATGAATTAATAGATAAATTAGAAGATGATTTAAGAGAAAATAATTATCATATAAGTATTTCAAAAGAAAACGATTTAAAAGAAATGCGATATGTTATTACTATTGATAAACAATAAAAGAGTGAAGCGGTCACTCTTTTAAATTAATATTTTATTGAAGTTAATTTTCCATTATTCCTTTTTAATACTAATTTCTTTTCTTTTTCTTTTTCAGTTGAATCATAACTATCTTCTTGAAATGAAATATTCATAACTTCCATAATATTTTGCATAGTAGTTTGTAATTCTGATAATTTAATTTGCTTAGTTTGATGTAATTTTTCTTGTAATTCTAATTCCTTATTAATAAATTCTTTTCTTTCTTTTGTATTTTTTAATTCTAAAGAAATTTCTTCTAATTTATATTTTTTATCAATCTTGTGAATATGGATACTAGCATGTATAGGCACAACTAAAGTAGCAGCAGTCATAAGAGCATCTAAAGCATATACCATTAATTTAATAACTATATTATCAATGCCTAAAGAAAAAGTTAAATCGTAAGCAGTTATTAAAACAGCAATTTCAAAAATATATATAAATATAATTGATAGTGAATTTTGTGTTAAAATAGAAAAAAATCTTTTTAGTTTATCTTTAAATGTTTTACCATTTTTTAAAATATATTCTATTTCTTCTAATTTTTTAATTTTATCAGTAGATGGTAACTCATCTCTTTCCTTTGATAATTTTTCTATTTCTTTAGATATATTATCATCCTCATTTAATATTGTTTCATACTTTGTTTTTAAATTTTCTAATAATTCTTCATTACTCATTTCAAAACCTCCGAGTAAACTTATTATAGCACTCGTAATACTAATTAGTAAATAAAAAAGTTTTTGGCAATTTATTCGTTTTATGAAGTATAAAACAAAAAGAGTGACCGTTTCACTCTTTGCCTTTATCTTGTTCTTCTTTTGTAACAATTTGTGCTTTACTAATATTTGGTTCACTACCTTTTAAATAATAAAACATAATAGCTCTATTTTGGTCTTTGGTAACTTCTCCTGTAACTGAATCTAAAATAATACCAACTACATCATTTGGGGTTTCATACCAATTATCTTCTATGCCACTTTGTATCTCTTCCATAGTATCTGCCCATATATTTTTATTAACAGCACTAAAACCTTTAGTAAATTCTCTATTATTATCGTATCCAAGCCATACTAGCATTAAATCATCTTTATTATAACCAACGGTCCAATAATCAGTTGCAGTTGTTCCGGTTTTGATTGCATATTTACGACTTAATTTACTAGCAATAGTTGAGGCAGTTGCTGATGTATAATCTTTAAAAGCAGATGATGTTGTATTTGATAAAAGTTCATTTAATATATAAACATAATTTGGATTTAATACTAAACTTTTTTTATTTTCTTTGGTATAAATAACATTACCTTCAGGATCTTCTATTTTTCTAATTAAATATAAATCTTTTTTATATCCTCCGCTTGCAAGAGTAGCATAACCTGTTGCATAATCAAGAATATTTATTTCACCTGTACCTAAAGCAAGAGAAGGTAGTGGTTGTAATTCTTCTTTTATCCCAACTCTTTTAGCGGTTTCTACTAATTTATCCGTACCTAAAAATAAATTTGTTTTAACTGCAAAAACATTATCAGAGAAGGCAATAGCGGCCGCCATTGTTATATCTTTATTAGCATATTTATCATTATAATTAGTTGGTGAATAACTTTGTTTATTACTGATATTAAAGACCGTATATTCACTTTTAAATTTAGATGATGATACTAAATTATTTTCTAAAGCCGAATAATATAAAAATGATTTCATGGTAGATCCTACTTGTCTTTTAGATTCAGTAGCTCTATTATATTGACTTTTGCCATAATCAAGGCCACCAGTTAAAGCTTCAATCATACCAGTTTCAGGGTCTACTATAACACTTGCAACTTGTAAATCACCAACATCTTGCATATTATTTAAAATATTTTTCTCTAAACTAGTTTGCTTAGCCATATCTAAGTTAGTATATATTTTAAGTCCACCAGTTTCTAAAATACTTTTACTAATCCCTAAATCTTCTAATTCCTTATAAACCGCATCTTGATAATACATTAGCATTTGTAAATTATTTTCATCACTTTTGCCATAAATAGCTACATTTTCAAAATCTAAGTTATCATAAGTATCTTTATCAATAAATTCATTGTTATATAGAGCTTTAGCAACTATTTTAGCTCTACTTATACATTCTTCTTTATTTGATACTGGATTAAATTTATTGGGGCTTTTTGGAATACCTGCTAAAATAATAGCTTCTTCCATAGTTAAGTCACTCGCATCTTTATTAAAATAATAGTGACTTGCATTACTTACCCCATAATTACCATTACCATAGTTTATCGTATTAAGATAGGCCTCTAAAATTTCATCTTTATCATATTGCATCTCTGCAATAGTGGTTAAAAATGCTTCTTCAATCTTTCTTTTCCAAGTTTTCCCAAAATCTAAATATAAGTATTTAACAAGTTGTTGGGTAATTGTTGATGCTCCTTGGACTATATAACCATTTTGGATGTTAGAAAGCATTGCTTTAGCAATTCTTGGTATATCAAAACCATGATGCTTATAAAATTTCTTATCTTCAATCGAAATTACCGCATTAATTAATTTTTCATCAATTTCATCTAAACTTACCCATGAAGATGTACTACTGCCTTGATAAACTAGATTATCTTTATTGTCATATAAATAATAAGTTCCATTGTTAGTTATATTTAATTTAGGCGTAATCATCGCATAGATATTAATTCCCACATAAAAAACAATAAAGGCTAAAAAGCCAAATAACATAACTTTTCCTAGTATTTTTACCGCCCGCAATTTAATCACCTAAAGTTATTATGTAAAAAAACTAAAAAAATATGTTGAAATTATATATATACTATGTTATATTTTTTAAGACAAAAGAGGTGATTATCATTAAGTTAATAAACTGGTGTTTATTAAACAATAAAAAGATAGTTAAAAACTTCGAGAATGTCGAGTGTGAGTTTAATAATAAAATATTAGAATTTAAAGAAGATGACAATGCTTTAAATAAAATTGATTTAATTAATAATAAATATATAAGAGAGACAGATGAATTTACTTTTCAAATTGATTTTAAATCAAAAGAATGTCATTATAATTTAAAAGAATTAAATAAAAGTTTTTCGATGCCAATAGAAGGTGAAATTACTAAAAAGAATAACGAAATAATTTTAAAATATTCTTTAGCTGATGAAGAAAAACAAATAATAATACAAATATTATAGTAATATTTATTAATTATTGCATATAATGAGAAAGAAATAGGAGAATGATTATGAATTTAAAAGATATATCAAAAGAAGAATTAGAAACAATGAGTTATGATGAAATAGCTTATCTAGTTTTAGAACAAAATGGTAAAAAAATGAAATTATTAGATTTGTTCAAAAAGGTATGTAAAGCCCTAGATTTACCAGAAGAAACAGTGGAAGATAGAATTGCTGATTTCTTTGAATTATTATCTATTAATAAAAAATTTGTCTTACTTAAAAATGGTTATTGGGATTTAGCAACCAATCATGTACAAGATATAGTTGTTGAAGATGAAGAAGATGATACTGTTAGCGAAGAATTAAATGAAGATGAAGAAGATGATACTGATATAGAAGATGAAGAAGACGATGATGATATCTTCTATGATAGTAGTATGGATGATGACGATGATGATGAAGATGATTTAAAAGATTTAGTTGTCATTGATGAAGATGAACAAAATCAAGAATAGTCATAAGTTTAAACAAAAATCTTTATTTAACATATAATATTAATAAATTAATGTGAGACAGTATTGTTTCGCATTTTTATATAGGAGTCAAAATATGAAAAAAATATTTCAAAATATAGGTGTAAGAGTATCAACAATTACTCTTATTATCAATACATTATTATTTATATTTAAGTTTATTGCTGGTTTAATTGCTCATTCCCAAGCAATGATTTCTGATGCAATTCATTCCCTTACTGATAGTATTACAACCATAATTGTAATTTTTGGCCTTGTTATGTCTAGTAAAAAAGCTGATAAAGAACACCCTTATGGTCATGAACGAATTGAATCAGTCTTTGCCATAATTTTATCATTTATTTTATTAGTTACTGGTTTAAGTATTGGTTATATGGGAATAAAAGCTGTGTTTTTTGCAAATAAATTAACTGCACCAGGATATTTAGCTTTATGGGCCGCAGTTATATCTATAATTGTTAAAGAAATAATGTTTCATTATACAATGCATACCGCTAAAAAAATAGCATCTTCTTCAATGGAGGCCGATGCTTGGCACCATCGTAGTGATGCCTTATCATCTATTGGTTCATTTATTGGCATTTTAGGCGCTCGTTTAGGATTACCTATTCTTGATCCTTTATGTAGTATTTTAATATGTATTTTAATTGTTAAAGCCTCTATTGAAATATTTATGCAAGCCACTGAAGAAATGTTAGATACATCTTGTGATGATGAAACTAATAATGAAATAATTAATGTTATTTTAAGTATGCATGAAGATATTAAAATTTATAGCTTAAAAACTAGAATGTTTGGTAGTAAGATATATATTGATGCAGATATTGCTTTTGATGGTAATATGACTTTAAATGACGCCAATGTAATAGCCCAAAAAATCCATCATAAAATTGAAAAGAAATTTAAATTAGTTAAACATTGTAATATTCATATTATGCCAATTAAATAATTAGATTGATAATTATAAATTGTATATTAATATAAAAAGTGCTATATTATATAATCATCAATGGAGGCATTATAATTAAATATGCAAGATAAAAATATAATAAAAACTAATTTACCTATTTTATCTATAGAAGAAAGAAATTTATATAATACTTTTACTTTTTTAGGTGAAGGAACGGAAGGAAAAGTTTTTCAAAAAGATAATTTAGCATTTAAAATATTTCATTTAAAAAGATTAAGAAAAATATTAAATTGTAAATGTCAAAAAATAGAGTTGTTATCTAAATTAAATGATTCATCTTTTTGTTTTCCAATTGGTTTGCTTTCATTAAACAATGAAATTAAAGGCTATTATATGCCTTTAATTGAAAGTGGAAAATATAAAAATATGGACGAATTACTTTATAAGAGTAATAATATATCAAAAATGATAGAATGTCTTTGTAAAGTTTCAAATGCAGTAGAAAGATTACATAAATTAGGAGTGACAATAGGTGATATTAGACCTAAAAATATTATGTTAGCTCAAAATGATGAGCCCATATTTATTGATACAGATAATTATTCTATAGGTGGATATGATTATGATCTTAATTTACAATGTGTAGATTTTTTATATGATATTTATCATAAAAATTTTTCATATGAAGACATTGATAAATTTTTATTAGGAATTCTTGCTATTCAACCATTTTTAGAAGGTAGTGTTATTGAATCACAAATATTAATGCAACATGATGATGCATATTTTCAAAATTTAATTCAGTATATGCATATAGATAAGAAATATAAAGAAGCATTACGTTTAATTTTTTCTGATAGTCCTAATAAACCTTATGTTGGTCCAATATTAAAAAGAATAAATCCTACCGAAAGAATATTTAAATATCAAGATGCTTCGAAAATAAATAAATAATTGCTACTTTTACCTTATAATGGTATAATTTTTCTTGAAAAAAGGTGATCAAAATGTTTGAAAGATTAGATAATATTGTTAAAAAATATGAAGAATTAAAAATAGAACTTACTAAACCTGAAATATTAAATGATTATAATAAATTAAAAAATTTATCTAAAGAACAAAGTGATTTAGAAGAAATTGTTAATAAATATAACGAATATAAGGAAACATCTAGTAAACTTGAAGAAGCAAAATCAGTTATTGATGATCCTGAACTTAAAGAAATGGCTGAGATGGAAGTAGAAGAATTAACTGATAAACTTACTAAAATTAAAAGTGAGTTAGAAATAATGCTAGTTCCTAAAGATGAAAATGATGGTAAAAATGTTATTATGGAAATAAGAGGAGCCGCTGGTGGCGATGAAGCTAATATTTTTGCTGGTGATTTATTTAGAATGTATTCTTATTATGCTGAGGCAAATGGTTGGAAAATAGAAGTTTTAAACTCAATTGAAGGAACTTCTGGGGGATTTTCCCAAATAGAATGTATGATTAAAGGCGATAATGTTTATTCAAAACTAAAATATGAAAGTGGTTCACATCGGGTACAAAGAGTACCTGTAACAGAAACGCAAGGAAGAGTTCATACATCTACTGCTACAGTTTTAGTAATGCCTGAAGTAGAAGATGTCGATATTGAAATAAAAGAAAGTGATTTAAAAATTGATGTATTCCATTCATCTGGAGCTGGTGGTCAATCAGTTAATACCGCCAATTCTGCAGTACGTATTACTCATATTCCAACTGGTGTAGTAGTAGGCTGTCAAACAGAAAGAAGTCAACTTAGAAATAAAGAAAATGCGATGCGTTTACTTAAAATAAAATTACATGATGATATGATGCAAAAACAAGCTCAAGAAGTTGGGAATGAACGTAAAAGTAAAATTGGTACCGGTGATAGAT
Organism: uncultured Bacilli bacterium; assembly: GCA_947588795.1. Classification (GTDB taxonomy): domain Bacteria; phylum Bacillota_I; class Bacilli_A; order RF39; family UBA660; genus SIG200. Next base: position 5,657 of record CANPZJ010000009.1, on the reverse strand, counting down.
CAGAAAAAATTAGAACTTATAATTATCCCCAAAATAGAGTTACCGACCATCGTATAAATTTTTCTATTATGGAACTTGATCGTGTTATGAATGGTCACTTAGAGCCAATTATTGAAGCTTTAATTACAGAAGATATGCGTCTAAAATTAGCAGGAGAAAATTTTAATTCCTAATGATTGATGAAGAATTAATAAAAAAATATATACCTAAAGAAAAGCAAACTGAAGCATTAAAAAAATTAAAATCCGGTTATCCAGTTCAATATATTATTGGTAATGTAGAATTTTATGATACTCTTATTAAAGTAAATGAAGATGTTTTAATCCCAAGGTTTGAAACAGAATATTTAGTCGATAAAACAATTAAATATTTATCTTATTTAAATATTAATAATCCAAATATATTAGATATAGGTACAGGTAGTGGCTGTATTGCAATTGCTTTAAAAAAACATCTAAATTGTGAAATCGATGCTATTGATATAAGTGCTTCAGCAATTTCACTTGCTAAAGAAAATGCTGCTATTAATAATGTTAATATTAATTTTACAACTAAAGATATTCATGAATTTAATACTAATAAAAAATATGATTTAGTTATTAGTAATCCACCTTATGTACCTTTTAATAGTAATGTTGATGAAAAGATAAAATATGAACCACAAAATGCCATATATGCCAAAGATAATGGTTTATATTTCTATGATTTAATTTTACAAAAAATAAAAGATAATTTAAATACTAATTATTTAATTGCTTTTGAAATAGGAGATAAAGAAGGTCAAGAAATAATTAATATTATCAAAAAAAATTTACCTAATTCCTATGCTTTATTAGAGACAGATTATAATAATTATGAAAGATACATATTTATAAGTAATAATGAACTAGCAAAATAATTTGTTAGTTTTTATATGAATAAAATAACAATTTTCTTATCAATATTATGTTAGGTGAATAAATATTGAAAAAGATTATTGTTTTTTTATTTATATTAGTAGTGATTCTTGTAGGTATTAATGAAAGTAAACATATTTTAATTCCTGATAATGCTATTCGTTTTAGAGTTATAGCAAATAGTGATACAAAAAAAGACCAAGAGTTAAAATTAACAATTAAAAATGATGTCGAGAAAGAATTATATAAATTAATAGGTAATGCCAAAAATGTTGATGAAGCTAGAAATATTATTACCAACAATTTAGATAATGTTGATAATATTTTAAAAAAATATGATGTTAAATATGATATAAGTTATGGTAATAATTATTTTCCTACGAAAAATTACAAAGGTATTGAATATGATGCCGGAGAATATGAGAGTTTAGTAATAACAGTTGGTGAAGGATTAGGTCATAATTGGTGGTGTGTCTTATTTCCTCCTTTATGTTTACTTGATGAGAGGGAAGATTTATCCAATGCTAATTATGAATTATATGCTACTAAATTAATTAATAAATTTAGATAAGACAAAATATACTTAAACTAGGTGATATAAGTGTCCATATTAATTTCTTTATTTTTAATTGGTGTCTCTCTATCTATGGACACTTTTTCTATAAGTTTATCTATTGGTACTTTTAATATTTCGAAAAAGAAAATGTTATTCTTTCCCATACTAGTAGGTATACTACATTTCTTTATGCCTTTATTTGGTTCTATTCTCGGTAGTAAAATAATAACATTTTTAAATATTAATGTTAATTTTTTACTTGGTTTAATTTTGTTATTCATTGGGATAGAAATGTTAATAGATTTAATTAAAAATGATGATAAGTTTTTTGAATTTAATTTATTTAATATGTTTTTAATTGCTATATCAGTTAGTTTAGATAGTTTTTCAACAGGACTTGGTTTAAGTGCTATTACCACTAATATTATTTTATCAGGAATTATTTTTAGTACATGTGCTGCTTCTTTTACTTTTTTAGGTTTATTAATAGGTAAATATTCTTCCGAAAAATTAGGAATATATAGTAATATCTTTGGTATAATCCTTCTATTTGTTTTAGGTATATTACATATTATCAAGTAATATATGAATAAAAAAAATTGTTATTTAACAAAATATATATAGTGATATATATGAAACAAATAATAGATAATATCAAAAATATATTTAATGAATATTTAGAGGAAGGTAAGGAATATTACAAAATTGTTAAAGATTTCTTTTTAGATTATAAAAATATATGGCCAAAAATAAAGAAAAGTATTCAAAATCCTCTTAATAGAAAAAAATATGCTACAGCAGTATTAATTTTAATATTTTTAAATATCTTTTTTATTTATCAATTATTTTCTTTTGGTTATTATTATGATGGAGCATCATTTCCTATAGCAAATACTAAAGTAGGTAATTTATATTTAAAAGACTATGATTATATTTTACTCGTTTATTTACAAAATGGTGATAATAATTACAAATTAGTTAATGAAATACCAAGTAGTACTTATAAATATTCTGGTTATAGATGTAATAAAGGATCTGTTTTAGTATTTGATGAAGATACAAGAGAAACAAGTATAGATTTATTTGGTAAAGACGTATGTTCTATTTATTTTGATCTAGAACACGAATCAGATATTATTTTAAATGTGATGCTAGAAGATAATCCAGATAGCGATACTTATACTGTTGGAGATACCATTCCAATATATGGTTATAAATATGACCATTATGAATGTGATAATAATAGCACACTTAATTATGATAGTAACTTACATAAAGTAAATTTATCTACTAAATCTAAAGAGAAGTGTAATATTTATTTTAAAAAGGAACCATCAGATGTCATAATTAATTTATTTGTGGAAAATAATCATAATGCTGAAGACTTTATTGAAAGAAAAAATATTCCAAGTGATATTAATTATAGTTTAAATACAGAGAGAAGTTATTGTATTAGTAAAACTGGAGAAAGGAAAGACGCTAATCTTAGTTATACAGATGGTTATATTAACTTAGATACTGATGAAATAACAGAATGTAGTGTCTATTTAAATAAAGATGCATAGATATATTAATAAAAAAATTTTTATAGCAATAACGGTATTATTATTTATAATTGAGATAATTTTAATCTACTTAATTATTAAAGCAATTTTAACTGAAGACTTAGTTAGTCCAGCGCCCCTTAATTTTTATGATTATATAAAATATAAAATCCAAAATATCTTCTAAATTATTTGACGTATACTTTCTTGAATTATATTGACAAAACCTAATAAAAAAAGTATCATATGTTTAAGAAAACCGCAAGTTCGGAAAGGAAATAAAGAATATAATAAATACACATTTTACTTATGGCACAAAAACCTATTTTTTACATTAATTAATAGTAAGAGAAGCTTTTGCTTCAAGTGTATTTTTAAAGAAGGTATGATATGGAAAGAATTGTAATTGATGGTGGTTATCCTTTAAGTGGTACCATTTCTATTGGGGGTGCCAAAAATAGTGCAGTGGCACTTATTCCAGCGGCTCTTTTAGCGGATGGTGCTTGTACTATTAAAAATGTACCTAATATAACTGATCGTGATGCTTTATTTGACATTGTTAAATGGCTTAACTGTGATATTCATCAAGATGGTAATGTTATAAGAATAGATTCTAGTAATTTAAAAAACACATTAATTAGTCAAGAATTAAGTGTAAAACTTCGAGCATCTTATTATTTTATGGGAGTTCTACTTAGTAAATATAAACATGTAGAAATATATTTTCCAGGTGGTTGTAATATAGGTTCAAGACCAATTGATTTACATTTAAAAGGATTCAAAAAAATGGGAGCTAAAGTTACTAAAAGAGGACATAAATATACTATTGATGCTGAAAAGCTCCATGGTGCTGAGATAAATTTAGACTTTGCTTCAGTTGGAGCTACAATCAATATAATGTTTGCAGCTGTCCTTGCTGAAGGTACAACTACTATAAAAAATGCCGCTAAAGAAGTTGAAATTATTAATATAATGAATTTCTTAAATAAAATGGGAGCAGATATTACTGGTGCTGGTACTGATATCATAGTTATTAATGGTGTTAAAGAGTTACATGGTACGGAAATAGAAGTTATTCCTGATCGTATTGAAGCTGGTACTTATATTTTAATAGGAGCCCTTCTTGGTGATAATTTAAAAGTAGAAGGAATTATTCCAGAACATAATGAAGCTTTATTTAATAAGTTATCTGAAATGGGAGTTAAATACAAAATCGATGGTCATAGTGTTATTTTAAATAAATGTGAACATTTAAAACCAGTTGATGTTAAAACTTTAGTTTATCCAGGATTTCCTACTGATTTAGGTCAACCAATGAGTGTGTTACTAACGCAAGCAGAAGGTATTAGTACAATGGAAGAAACGATTTGGGAAAATAGAGTTGGTCATTATCCATATTTACAAAAAATGGGTGCTGATATAAAACTTGAAGGTTTAAAAGCCACGATTAAAGGTAAAGCTAAACTTAAAGGAACTGATATTAATGCTACTGATTTACGTGGTGGTGCTGCTTTAATACTAGCAGGTTTAATTGCCGAAGGTACAACTACTATATCAGATATTGATTACATCTTAAGAGGATATGAAAATATCATTCATAAATTAAGTAATGTTGGTGCTAAAATCAAATTAGAACAAATATAATGTAGTAAATTCTACATTATTTTTTTTGGGTGGTTTTTAGTGCGAAGAAAGTATAAGTTAATATTAATTATTTTAGTAAGTGCTATCATTACTTATTTTATTTATTTTAGTAGTAGAGATACTAAAATAAATTTAATTGCCTTAGGTGATGGCATTGCTAGTGGTGAGACTCCTTATAATATAGATGGCGTTAGTTATAATGATTATTTACAAGAATATTTTGAAAATAAAAGATTATTAAAATTATATAATGATTCTTATGCCTATAAAAATTATCAAATAGATGATTTACTCGAAGATTTAAAAAGTAATATTACCAGTAAAAATGATAATTTAAATATGCAACAATTAATTCATAAAGCGAATTTAATAACAATTAGTATAGGCGAAGAAGAACTTACTAAACTTGCTATAACTAATGACTTAAATAAAGATTATTTAAAAGACTATATTAAAGAATATGATCATCTACTTTATATGCTAAAAGATATAACGGAGGCTAAAATAGTTATTATAGGTTATTATGAAAATATGTATTTAGATAAAAGTAATGTTATAATTTTAAATTCCGAAATATCTAATTTAGCTATTAAATATGATGCCACATTTATAAATATTAGTGATTTAATGCTAAATAAAGATTACTATTTAAATGATAAAACTTTCTATTTTAATTATAAAGGACACAAAGAAATAGCCGAAATGATTATTCATTCATTATTTTGAGTTTAGGTAAAAATAATACTTGACAAGAAAAAAGATGAAAATGTTAATAACTTTTTCATCTTTTTTATACAAAAATAAGGAAAACATCCAATTTGTTTAGTATAATAAAGTTGTAACTATAATTATCATAGTAAACAAAAATATGGAGGTGTTTCCCTATGAATTATTTTACAATGAATACATATGAAATGAAAAGAGAAATTTATAAATTTTCACAAAAAATTACAAATAGCCTAAATAAAAGTACATCAAAATTTGTACTAGATATGCAATATGGACTAGCAAAAGGAG
>CANPZJ010000008.1 GCA_947588795.1 uncultured Bacilli bacterium | reverse complement strand
AAATTAATTCAGCTGAAGAAATTGTTAAATTATTACAAAGTGCTAAAACGAAAGAGAGGTTAGAAAATGCTAAAAGGGATTAATAAATCAATTTATATATTATTAATTATTTTAAACATTATAGTAATTACTATATTTACTTTATCAAGAATTTATAGTTATAAAATTTTTATGGGTTTATATTGGCTTTTAGCCCCTGTAATTTTACTTGTAACCACTTATTTGTTAAAAGTATATAGTAAAAGTGGACTTAATGTCGATAATAAAAAGTCAAAAGTAATTCAAAGGTCATTTGATGATATTACAACAGTTACTAGTGTAATTTATATTTTAATGTATTTAATGATAGTGTTTTTAGATTTAACCATTGGAAATGTAACTAGTAACTTTTATGTTCAACTAGTTTTTATGATATTTACTTTAATATTTGAAACAATTATTGTATCGAGTATAATAGGGACTAAAAAACAAACTAAAAAACTAATTGAAAAAGAATTTAATAAGAAAAAATGACAGCAATGACACTAAAAAATGGGTGTACCCCACCCAAAAAATGCTGTCATTACTGTCATTTAAGTATGTGAAAAGCATACTTTTTTATTTGATATATTTTTCTTTATCTCTATTCAATATATAATCAATAGAGTAGTTACTTAACTTACATAAAGATATTAGTGTTTCACTTTGAATTAAATGTTCGCCTCTTTCATAACTACCTAATGCTGAAAAAGAAGTATTTAATTTATCACCTAGTTCTCTTAATGATAATCCTAATTCTTTTCTAATATTTTTTAATCTATTTCCAATTTCAATTAAATCAATTTCAGTTTTACCTTTTATAACTTTTCTATTTTTAGATATATTTAACATATAATCTATATTAACATTATAAAAATTTGCTAATTCGATTATTCTTTTAGTTGGTATAGGTATTTTACTATGTTCCCATTCTGAATAAGTTGATTCATATACTTGTAAATATTTAGCAACATCTTTTGATTTTAAGTTTCTTTCATCTTTTAATTGTTCAAGTCTATTTTCTTTCATATAACAACCATTCCTTATATGAATAATTTTCCCATTTTAAATTGTTAAATACTTTATTCTTCTCCAAATACGCACAAAGTGATATAATTATAATGTAGAAATTAGAAAGGAAATTAATTATGACTAAACAAGATTTTTTAGAAGAAATAACTACAAATTTTACTGAATTATATGTCGAAGTTTTTACAACTAGATATTTTCAAAACTTTGATAGTGTTACATTTGAAAAAGATTTTGCTGAATCTTTATCTATTCTTAATAAAAAATTAAAAGATAGATTTAAAAGAAAAATAGATAAGATTAAAGTAGTACATTATAAGTAAAAGAAAGGAATAGTTTATGGGGTTAGAGTTTTATATTAATAAGTATATATATTTTATTGTAGCAATAATTGTAATAATAACTTTTGTGTTTGTAGCTATTTTTTGGTATAAATATAAAAAAGATTCTAGAGAACTAAAAGAATTTTTTGGAAATATAGTTTCTTGTTCAATGTATGATTTTAAACATAAAGTTAATAAACATGAAGTAGCAATCAAAAAATAAGTAAGTATAATGAATGTAGTAAATAAAGAATTGTTGAAAAAAATATATAATGAATTAAAACTAGATCCAAAAGTATCTCAAATAGAGTTAGCCAAAAAATATGGTGTTAATGAGAGAACGATTAGAAGATATTATAAAATTTTAAAAGATAACGGTTTTATTATTCAATATAGTTCAGGAAGAAAAACAACTTGGCTTATTTTAAAAAAATGATTTTACAATATTATTGAAAATTTAATAATATTGACTTTATAAATTTATAAATATATAATTTAAATATAAAAAGGAGAAGTTAATTATGATAATGTTTTTATTTCTTTTTGTTATTCTTTTTTCAATAGGATGTTTAGGAATTCCTACCATAATATATTTTTTTATACTAGATATGGCAAAGGATACAGATTTATATGTTGAAGCCATTATTATATTATTTTTTTCAGCAGTAGAATTAATTAGGTTTATTCAGTATGCTTTATTTGCAGACACCATTCGAATTGACTTTAAGGCAATATTATTGCGTTTAAAATCGATTTTTACTAGAAATACTGATGAGTATGATGAATATATTAAGTCTAATTCTAATGAGTGGAAACAAAATTCTCTAAAAGGATTATCAAAAGAGCAAGGAAAAGCAAAGCATAAAAAAGTAATATTAATAGAATCAATTATTTTATTAGTGTTTTTAATATATTCAATTATAGTACCACCACATTCAATTTTATTAAATTTAATTTATAGTAGTATTATATCAAGAATATTATTCGGTATATGGATTCCATTATTTATAATAAATATTGTTAATGAAATAAGAGAACATGATTTGTATTGGGGTGATCACTTTTTAGCACTTTTGGCTGGAGTTGTATTTTCTGCTTCTCTAATGCTAGCTGCAGAATTTACTGAAAAAGATTTTCCACAAGCCAAAAACTTTATAACTTCACAATTTATATATGATGATGATTCTTATGATGAAATAAGAAAAGAAAAAAATATAACAGATGAATATGAATTTTTAAAAGGTGTTTATAATAATGCACTAGATGAACTATATAAAGATTATGATATTAATAATAAAGAAGATTTTGAAAAAATTAAAAAAGAAATAAATTCTAAAATATCTATAAATAAATATGGGTTTAAAGTACCTGATATTAGATGGTATGATGATGACAATATGATTTTATATATTATAGATAAAAAAACAAATAAATATAACTATTACAAACTAAATATTCGTACTAATTCATTTGAAAAATCAAATGAGGAAGAATGGAAAGAATCAAAGAAAAAGTAATATACCTATAAAGAATAAATTACAATTTGCACTATTAAGATTATCAAGAAATTGGTAATCTTTTTATAATTTAAAAGAAAAAAACTATGTGGCATATTATAAAATAATATAGTATAATTAAGTAGGAACACAAATTCTAATAAATACTATATATTAATTTTGAGGAGGTATATGATTATGAAAAAAATATTAAGTATATTATTAATGAGTATTTTGGTCGTAGGTTTAACAGGATGTGGTAATCCAAAAGAAACAAAAAACGAAGATTCTTATTCTAATGATGAAACAACTCAAGAAATCTCTTCGACTAATCATCTTGAAAGTCAATTTATAGGAGAGTGGACAGGTAAAAGCAACACCAATGGTGAAGTTGTGTGGAAATTTGAAAAAGGCGGAGAAGCTACTTATTCAGAATATTTAGATACTTTATCAGAACCTAAATGGTCAAATGTGTCAGCAAATTATGAAGTAATTGATGAAAACACAATTCATATTCAAGTTCATAATGCGTTTGATTATGTTAATGAATTCAATTATGAAATAAAAGATAACAAGTTAAAAATGACTTATGTTAAAGCTCTTGATGTACCAGATGAACAACAAAAATGGGTAAGTTTTAAATCATTTGAGTTATCAAAAAAGAACTAGAGAAGTAGTTTGCACTATTAAGATTATCAAGAAACTGGTAATCTTTTTTATAAAAATTTTACCTCTTATTTACCTCTTAAAAAATTAAATTTTTAAATATTTTATTATAAAGTTTTAAATTTATATAATTAAAAAAGCCCTTAAAAAGGGCAAAAAAATATATATTAAATTATTTTAAACCATAAGTATAATTCCGGCCTTGGGCACCATTTTGAATTTAACTCCCATATTTTTGGGAGTTTTTTATATGCTTGAATTATATTACCTCTTATTTTTGTTTTTTAAAAAAATGTAAAATATTGTAAATTACTGTTGCTTATCTTGACGATTGGGGGGGGTATATTATAATTGATTTATAAAAATAGAAAGAGGTGATTAATTTGAATATAAATAAAAATGCTATTTTTTCTATATTATGCAGTATTATAGCCATATTTATTTTTTGGTGGCTTGCCATTTGTGGAATTGGGTTTGGAATTAGAAGCTTGCAAGAAATAAAAACAACTAATGAAAAAGGTAAAACATTAGCTGTTTTGGGAATTGCAATAGGCACAGTTGGAATAATTTTGTTTTATATCACAAAGTTTATGAATATGTAATAAGGAGTTTATATGAGTAAAATATCAATATTTAAATTTAAAATTAATAGACAAATTGACATAGTTTTTATCAATAATATTATGAATAATTATCTTTATGAAAAAGGGTTTAAATATTATGATAAAGAAAAATGCTATATGAATAATATTCCATCACAAGAAATAATTGATAAAATTGAATCTAAAAAAAGTTCTAATAATATTTTTGTAGACTTTTATTATCTTATTTTATGGGGCAGATTTCTTGACTATGATTATTTTTCATATCATAAATGTTTAGAATATGAAATAGATGGAAATTATCTTATTATCAAAGCATATACTATAGATTTATATAGTAATGTTAAATATTATATTCATATTACACCTAATACCAGTTTAGATGGTAGAGATTTTTATAATGATTTACGAAACAATTTGTTTAATATTTTAAACAAAAATAATATTGTTCTAGAAAATACTGAAACAGAAAAAATAAATACCAAAGAAGATAGACCAGTTATAAGAAATTTGTTTTTATCATCGATGTTTATATTAATAATAGTTGTTATTATAGCAATTATTATATATAAAATCATTAATTAAAATATTTAACAAAGTTATTTTATTCTAATATATAAAAAACTAGGTATTTCTAGTTTTTTTGTTATAAATTTTTTTTAATCTCATCTATTTCTTTGTTTAAAGCATTAACCATTTTAATTAACATTTGTAAAGTTTCTTCATCAGAAGCGTTAGATGTATTAGAAGTATTAGAAGAATTGCTATTATTTGATTGACTAGTTTGATTTTGAAAATTTTTTTCACTAAATGATCCGGGTGTTTGTGTGTTACTTTGTAGAAGCTGACCATAGGCGGCATTAGTACATAAATATTGTGAAACTAGCATTAACCAGTTACCTAAAGCATTTTGCTCATTAGGTGTAGAATCATCTACCAAAAGAACCCCTACTATTACAGCACTAAGTGAAAATAATTGTGGAGGGACTTCAGGTATATGCAAAAAAATCTCCTCCTTATTACATAATATGTCTATTGCTTAATTTATAATGTAAAATTTTCGTCTATTTTTTGCAAACTTATTTAAGATGTATTTACATAATGTTAAGCAAATAATATAATTTATTTAGAAAGTAAAAAATTGTCGTATTTTGTCATTCAAAATAACGTTAAATTGGAATTGAAAGAGGTATTTAAAATGACTAGAATAAGGAATTTGAAAAATTTAACTAAAAAAGACAATAAGTTTTATTTTTTGACGTTACTAGTAATGACACTAATTCTAATTGGTGGAATTCAATCAGCTTATGCATACTATTATTATAAAAATCCTGAGTCACTTACAATTTTATCAAATTTAATCGGCGATTTTGATTCTGGTAATGGTGATATAAATATTATTGTATATAAAGAAACTGGTGTAAAAAGTGATAAATTTGAAAAAACTTATAGCGTTCCAGAAATAGGTTATTCATTAAATATTGATAAAACTTCTTGCAAAAGTCCATCAGGTCAAATAATTACTTGTAAAAAAGATAATCCAGACGCAGATTGTAATTATACTTTTGATTCAGACACAAAAGAAATTAATTTAACCAGCAATCAAAAAGTTACCTGCGAATTTTACTTTAATAAAGATTATGAAAATGATATTGAACTATATATAATGATGCAAGATGGGAATGGAACTCATACTCGTGAACATTATGATGAAGAACCAGAAGATGTAATAAGAACTTATCGTAATGTTGATAATATTCCTGCGTATGGCTTTACTTATAGTGGCTATTATTGTCAAAATGGTTCAACTGTAGAAATTGATGAAGAAACAGGAAATATTAAAGTATTAGCTACTCAAAGAGATGTATGTTATGCATATTATGATGGTGATTTACAAAATGCTGATATTATTGCTAATGTTTATGTTCAAAAAGTGGTTGGAGGAAATTATGTAAAAGTATCTTCAATACCAAATTCGCAAAAATATAAAATTGCTGAAGAAAAAGAAAGTTATTGTCATACTGAAGATGGAACTAAAACAAGTTCAGTACCTACTTATGAAAACTTCTATATAAATATACCAGAAACGGATCAAAAACAAGTTTGTGAAGTATATTTAGATATTGATAATAGTTAAAAAACTGATTTATTTCAGTTTTTTTATGGGATATTTATTGCAAAATGATAATGAATAAGTTAATATTATTATGGGCTGCTGATTTAGTTTAGTGGTAAAACAGATGCATGGTAAGCATCAGAGGACTGTTCAATTCAGTCATTCAGCACCATTTTTTTACTTTTTAGGCAAATTGTGTTATAATTAATAACGCCACAAATAATATATTAGTGGTAGGTAAAAAGAGGAATTAAAATGAAGTTAAATAAAGAATATAAAGAAATAACTAGTGATATTTTAAATGATGAGCATTTTTTACAACTAAAAAATTATCGCCATCATGGGACAAATAGATATGATCATTGTAAAAGAGTTTCTCATGTTAGTTTTTTGCTTGCCAAAATATTAAGAGCCAATGTTACTGATACAGTAAAGGCTGGTTTACTTCATGATTTCTTTTTGGGAAGTTCTAGCCAAGAAGAGAATAGTTATTTAAATCATCCCAAAAAAAGTGCTGAAAATGCTAAAGAATATTTTAATATTAATGATTTTGAAGCTAACATAATTGAAACTCACATGTATCATTATGCTTTAACTAAAAAAATGCTTCCTTTTATAAATCACGATGCTAAGGTAAATGCTAAAGAATATAAACCAACTAGTAGAGAAGGCAAAATTGTCTGTTTAGCAGATTTGCTTGCATCTATTTATGAAGTTGGAGTATTTAAAGTTAGATATAGTGTTTGTTTATATTTATTATTTGTATTTAATATTATAAGATACTAATAAAATAAGGAGAATTTATGAATACAATACCGAATCATGTAGCAATTATTATGGACGGCAATGGTCGTTGGGCTACTGAAAGAGGCAAAAAAAGAAGTGAAGGACATAAAGAGGGTGCTAAAGCATTAGAACGCCTTGCTTTGCATGCTGAAAAACTAGGAGTAAAAGTATTGTCTGTCTATGCTTTTTCAACGGATAATTTTAAAAGAAGTCAAGAAGAAGTAGATTATCTTATGAATTTAATTATCTATTATTTAAATAATAAATTACAAACAGTGGTAGATAGGGGTATTAAAATCGTTTTTAGTGGTCGTAAAATTGGTTTAAGAGATGATGTTATTAAAGCTATTGATACAATTACAGATAAAACAAAAGATAATGATAAATGTATTTTAAATATATGTTTAAATTATGGCGCTCAAGAAGAGATTGTTGATGCTTCCTTAAAAATAGCTGATGATATTAATAATGGTAAATTAAAAAAAGAAGATTTAAGTAGAGATAATTTTTATAAATATTTGTATCAAGAATTACCGCCAATTGATTTACTTATTAGAACTGGAAAAGAACATAGATTAAGTAATTTTATGTTATATCAAGCATTCTATGCGGAAATATATTTTGTTGATACTTATTTTCCAGATTTCTTAGAAAATAATTTAGAAGAAGCTATTAGTTATTATCAAAATAGAGATCGAAGATTTGGTAATGTTAAAACTGATTGAAAAAATGTTATAAATATTTTATAATTAAGCTAGGAAGTGATAGTATGAATCGTCGTACTTTAGTTGAGTTTGTAACAGCTTGGATTTTAATATTAGAGGCTGCAGCTATTATGATATTACCAATATTTAATATAATGAATATTAGAATAGTATTTATTATAACAATATCTCTATATGGTATTATTCATTTAGTTAAAAATTTCGCTTTAATAAATGCTAAAGATTTTTCTGGCTTTAATGCTGCCTTATCTTGTGTAGTGGCTTTAGTATTACTTTTCTTTTTAGACATTAATGATTCACCTTGGAATTTAGCATTAGTATTATTTATTTGGGTAATTCTAATGAGTTTAACTAAGCTAAAAGAAAGTGATTATTACCATGATCGTAAAAACAAATTGTGGGAACTTAACATAGTTAATTTAATATTATTTATTATATCAGGTATATTAACTGCCATTAGTCTAAATTATACTGGCGAAATTCAAATATTAGTTGTAGGATTCTTTTTCTTAATAAATGGTATATTAGAATTAATGGATCCACTAGCCGCATATTTAATTGAGAAGAAGTAATTCTTCTTTTTATATGTATTTTTATTTTTTCTAAACATATATTTAAATGTAAGAAGAAAGGAATATATTATGGAAATTTTAAAAGTATCTAGTAAATCTAATCCTAGTAAAGTAGCTGGTGCTATTGCTAATATCTATAGGGAAAAGGGTAGTGTTGAACTGCAAACAATTGGTGCAGGTTCTCTTAATCAAGCTATTAAAGCAATTGCTATTTGTCGTGGCTTTGTTGCTCCAACTGGAGATAATTTAGTTGTTATACCAGCATTTAATGATATTACAATTAATGGAGAACAAAAAACAGCCATTAAATTAATAGTTGAAGCTAAATAATTATGAAATTAAAAATAAATAGCGCTAAACTATTTATTTTTTTATCTAATTATAAGAAAGTTTCCTTTACCTTCACAAATTAAGCTATCTCTATATTGCCATCTATTTGTAGCCATTATATCTTGTGGTATTAACACTCTTCTTTGGCTGTCTACTTTTAATACAGCATCAATATAAGAACATATATCAATTATTTTTTGCTCATATTGTATATATTCTTCAACGCTTGTAGCATTTTCTTGTAATTTTTTTAATTTTTCCGCAATTTCTTTATATTTTTTTATTAAATATAGTTTTATATATGGATAGCCAGTAGTATCAATTTTATTGATTAAAGCTATTTCATCATTTTTTTCTGCTTTCGTAAATGGTGGCAAATATATACGATTTTTGCCATCTATTTTAACTTTTTTTTGACCAATTAATAAATTTTCGCCAAACATTAAAAAATCCCCTTCTTTTTTACAAGGAGATATTCTAGCAAATTTAAGTCTATTTGTCAAATTATCTAATAATATAGTATGTAATATAAGAAACTGTAGCTATAACTGCTGCAACAATAAATATTAGGGAGATAAAGCCTGCTTTTTCTAAATTTATTGGTAAGTTATCTTCTTCATCAAAAATAGTTGGTATATTCTTATTTTCTAAAACCAATCTTTTTTGTTTATTTTTACCACTTTCTATTATCTCACTATGATTATTTATGACATTACTAATAGTAATAGCAGTAGGATTATTAGTAAACATCGGATCATATGCTTTATAAATAGGAATACTTAAACACCAAACTCTATCTTTATCATCATTATCGTTATCTAACACACTGTCATTTAGACTTAAATATTTTTGCGTATAATTTGTAATAAAGTTGGTTTCACTCTCACTTAAATTTGGTTTATATAAAAGTTCTAATACATAAATTATTTGAAATGTTTCTCTTGGATCTATATTAAAAATACTTGGATTTAATTCACTTAAATTAATGTGAGATAAAGGCATTTTAAAATTACCATTATAATTTAATATAAGGATATTATTTTGGATTTGAAATAATTTAGCGTTATCATTGTAATTTTGTAAATATTTTAAATATTCTTCATTACTCATATACTCACCTATTATAATAATTTTAGCAAAGTAATTTGAAAAATACAATTGTTTTTATATGTATTTTATTGTATTATAAAAATTGATTGGGTTATGAAGAGAATATTAGATGAAAAATTTATTAAATGGTTATCTTCTAAAAAGGGAGAAGATGCAAAAATGCTTGAGTTTCGTCTTAAGTCTTTTGCTATGTTTAAATCTTTGGACAATCCTACTTTTGGTCCGGAAATAAAACTTGATTTTAATAAAATAAATTATTATAAAAGTGATAGTGATAAAGTTACTAATAAATGGGAAGAAGTAGATCAAAATATTAAAAACACTTTTAAAGATTTAGGAGTAATTGAGGCCGAAAATAAATATTTAGATGGTGTCTCTAATCAATATGAAAGTGAAGTAGTATATCATAAAAATAAAACTGATAAAGATATTATTTTTATGAGTACTGATGAAGCTTTAAAAAAATATCCGGAATTATTTTATAAATATTTTAATACTTTAGTAAAATTTGATGAAAATAAATATACAGCTTTAAATGGAGCTTTATGGAGTGGTGGATCATTTATTTATATTCCACCACATACTAAGCTTGATAGACCACTGCAAAGTTATTTCCGTATTGATTCAGAATCTTTAGGTCAATTTGAAAGAACGATTATTATTGTTGATGATTATGCAGAACTTGAATATATTGAAGGATGTACAGCGAAAAGTTATTCTACATCATCTCTTCATGCTGGAGTAGTTGAAATATTTGTAGGAAAACACGCAAGATGTCGTTATTCAACAATTCAAAACTGGTCGACTGATGTCTATAATTTAGTTACCAAAAGAGCCATAGTAGATGAATCTGGTTTAATGGAATGGGTTGATGGTAATATTGGTTCATCTGTCACCATGAAATATCCAAGTTGTATTTTACAAGGAGATAATGCCGTAGGTAGTAGTTTATCAATTGCTTATGCTAAAAAGTCCCAACAACTTGATGCTGGTGCGAAAATGATTCATTTAGGTAAAAATACCAAAAGTAATATTATTTCTAAAAGTATTGCGGAATCTGGCGGTTTAAGTAATTATCGTGGTTTAGTTAAAATTACGAAGAACGCTACTAATTCGATTGCTAAAGTTAAATGTGATACTTTAATATTAGATAATATATCTAGTAGTAATACTTATCCTAGAAATATTGTGGAAAATGATAGTAGTACACTTGAACATGAAGCTACTATTTCCAAGGTTAGTGAAGAAAAATTACACTATTTAATGAGTAAAGGTTTGTCGGAAGATAAATGTAAAGAATTATTAGTGATGGGTTTCATTGCCGATTTCAAAAAAGAACTTCCTATGGAATATGCAGTTGAACTCAATAGATTAATAAAAGATTAAAGTTACTAAATTTATATAATTGGTAACTTTTTAA
The DNA here is from genome assembly GCA_947588795.1 of uncultured Bacilli bacterium. Taxonomy (GTDB): domain Bacteria; phylum Bacillota_I; class Bacilli_A; order RF39; family UBA660; genus SIG200. The sequence goes on along the minus strand of CANPZJ010000008.1, from coordinate 5,896 downwards.
ATACTAATTTTTTATATAAAACTGTTAAATTTAGTATCAATTTATTCTTATTTTAGTAATTAGGATATTTCTTTTAATTATGCTATTTTTTTAATTGAAAGGAGGTTTTATGTTGAACAATGTTATTTTAGTTGGTAGACTAACTCAAAATCCAGAGATAGTTGAAATTGAAGAAGGTAAAAAAGTAACCACAGTTATTCTTGCTGTTAACCGAAACTTTAAAAATGCTGATGGTGTGTATGATACTGACTTCATTCGTTGTATTCTTTGGAATAGTGTAGCATCAACTACCACTGAATATTGCCGAGTAGGTGATGTAATCGGTGTAAAAGGAAGACTTCAAACCAGTAAATATGAAGATGAAAATAAAAAAACTCATTATATTACTGATGTTATTGCGGAGCGAGTTACATTTCTATCAACTAATAAAAAACATGAAGACGTAAATGAAGATAGTAGTACTAAGGAAGGCGAATAGCCTTTCTTTTTAAGTAAATTTATTAATATATTAATATAATTAAATATAATTAAATCTTGACGATTGGGGGGGTATACTATAATAATCTTATAGATAATAGAGAAGGTTATTATAGATGAAGAAATTAATAAAAAATAATTATAAAATATTAATGGGAATTTTAATAGGAATATTATTATCAGTAACAACTGTATATGCTATTGATGCCTATATAGAAAGTAAAAAAATATCATATGATAATAAGTATACCAAAAAAGATAATGTTCAAGAAGCAATAGATGAATTATATGAGCGAAGTGGAATACATCAAGAAAAATGGATAGATCCAATACTAAATGGAGCAGATCCAATATTAAAAGAACCATTAATACCAGTTGAAATAAAACCAAATGGGGATGTATATTATGCCAATGAAAAAAGTGAATGGTATAACTATAGTGAAAAAAGATGGGCAAATGCAGTTATTTTAGTAGATAATCCGAGTAATGAATATGGAATAGGTAATGAGGTAAATATAAATAATGCAAATGACTTTAGTACTGGCTATTCTGCAGATGTTGGAACCAATCAAAATATTATTGAAAGTACAAATAATTCAAAAGCTCAATCATGGAATACATCAGTAGGATATTTAGCCAGTACAACTGGAAATATAAATGGGGTATATGATATGAGTGGTGGAACTTGGGAATATGTGGCTGCTTGTATTGAAGGAACAGTTGGCAATAGTGATTTTGATACGAAAACATTAGCAAGTGAAATGCAAAATGGTTATATTGATAAATATGATAAGAGTTCTACAATTTCATCATACAATAGAAGAATATTAGGGGATGCTACTGGAGAATTAGGCCCATTTTATTTTTATGTTGAAAATGATGGAATATCTTATACACATAGTAGTTGGTATAAAGACTGTGCCCACTTCGTTGATTCTGACTATCCCTGGTTTGCTCGAGGAAGTGGATGGATGAATGGTGTACTTGCAGGTCAATTTAATTTTGATAGGCATCTTGGTGGTAATGCTAGTATAAGTTTTCGTATAGCCTTAGCACTTACAAATTAATTAAAAAAATTCAAAGTCTAATGTTTGATAATATATTATAATTGAAATTTTACTTAATAAATAAAGTAATAATCTCTTTATTTAATTATTATAATTAATTAAAGGAGTATGTCATGAAAAATCTTTTTAAATATATGGGACTTATGGCTATTTTATTATTTAGTTTCTATTATACCGAAAAGATGAGTAGTATTGTGGTAAATAATAGTAGTTTAGTTAACGAAATAAATGAAAATAGTTCTAAATACAATGTAAATCCAGTTAGTGCAGTTATCGAAGAAGAATATATTATTCCTGGACTCAATGGCTATGCTGTCAATGTTTTAAAAAGTTATAATAATATGCGTCATTTAGATACATTTAATTCTTATTATTTAGAATTTGATAAAGTAACTCCCAATGTATCTTTAGAAAATAATAAAGATAAAATAATAAAGTATGGTAATGTTAGTAAAAAAGCTGTAGCAATACTTGTAAAAGATAATCAAGATATTATAAATTACTCTAGTGATAAAAATATTAAAATAACAAGATTAATTGATCACAATACTTATGATATTAATGCTAGCTATGAAAAGATAAATAATGACTATAAAGAATATAATAAAGTAGAAACATTACTTAATAATAGTAATAATAATAAAAATATTTGTGTAGTTAATAATTCAATTATAGATATATGTAGAGAGCATAAAAAATATTTAGTTGAGGAAAGTATAACTTTAAATAATTATAATTTAGTCAGTATTAAAAATAATATTAAAAGTGGCTATATAATTTATATAAATGATAATGTTAATTTAACTGATTATAAACTATTGCTAAAAGAAATATATTATAGAGATTTAAAAATAATATCTTTAAGTAATCTTATAAGTGAAGAAAGAGAAAGTTAATAGCGTTTTTACTATTAATTTTTTTATTGTTTTATAAAAACTTCTATGCTAGAATAAATATTTAGTTAGAAAGAAGTGATTATATGGCAACTTTTTATGATAGAATGATTGCATTAGAAATTGATAATAGTTGGCAAAAAGAAGATGAAGGATATAGAGAATTTGTTAAAAATGATTTACAAAAAATAATATCTAAAATTAAAAATAGTAGTTCCGATAGAGAAACGGCTTCTTATTGTGAAACGGCTATTGAATTTCTTAATATAAGATATTTAAGTTATGCATTAATATTTTTTGATAAATATGGGTTAATCCATTTTTATACACAAAAAATTTGTGGCATTAATTACAAATATAAAAAAGGTTTATGTAAAAAAGATATTTTTGCTGCATATGAAAAAGAACTTGCCTATGTTAATAAGAAAGCACCAATTAAAAATGAGCAAAAGAACTTAAATCCAAGTATTTTTGAAAGATTAGATAAATTTACTACTATTGAAGAAAGACAAGCTCATATACATGAACTTAAGAATAATTATGAAAATAGTTTAAGATTAACTGAACAAGAAAATAGTTATAATAATTTTATTATGGATAGAGAAAATGGCTTATATAGAGTGTTAGAAAATGCTTTATATAAATATGATGGTAAAAAATTTATACTTGAATATAATCCTTTAAATATTAATTTTGAATGTATTAAAGAATTTTGTGATAAATATGGCATAGTTATTAAAATGATTGAAAGAGGAGAGAAAATAAGTAAAGATTATTTACCTAATGTTAAAACTCTTGCAGATATTAGAAATTTATTTAATTGCTTTTTGGCGGAATTACAGCTAATAGAACGTTTTAGTAAGACTAAAGAAGAATTATGGGAAGAACATAATGAGTTTGTTACTAATAACAAAGAATGGTTAGAGGAAAGAACAGCAAGTAGATAATATGCAAAGTTTATACGAAGTTTTAGGACCATCTAAAAGTGTAGAAGAAAGAAATTTAAGAGTACAACATTTAAGTAACATTTATAATGAAGATTTAAAAATATCTATTTTAGAAACAAATTATATTGATTTTATCAGAAAAGAAGAAAATGGCTTATATAGTTTAATAAAAAAAGCAATAGTTAATAATTTAAAGGGAGATGATTTATGTTTCTTTTGGAATATTAATGAACCAATTCAACAATATTTAGAGTATTTTTTAAATAAATATCATTATAAATATAAAATAGAACATATATCATATTCTCCTAATATGGTTTGTTTTTTACAAAATATTAAAACAGTTACTGGTGTTAAAGACTTATTATTATGTTATTATGGTGAATTACAACAAATAGAATATTATAGTAAATCTAAAGAAGAGTTATGGCAAGAATATAATGAATTTGTTACCAATAATAAAGAATGGCTAAAAAATAAAAGTCGTTAATAACACTAGACAAAATTAGAAAAAAGAATTATAATAACCCACCGAAAGAAAGAGGTGGGCTTTTATGTTGAATCTATATGATGTTTTAGATGGTAAAAAAGTAGAAAATGCTAAAGCAAAAAGACTAAGAGAGTTAGAAATTAAGTATAGTGATAGTTTAGAAGATGCAATTAAAACAAATGAATATAGAGAATTTTTTATAATAAAACTTCCTTATTTACTACAAGAATTTTTAGAAAATGGTAGTATTAAACTTGCTAAAAGTGATGAGGCAACTTTAAATTATTTAATTAGTTTTTTAAAGAGAAATAATTTACAATATTCTTATAGTAGTTATGGTAATACTTTTCCATATTTAATGTTTATGATTGATTTACGAAAAGAAAGTGCTAAAGACAAACTAATTATGCCATATTATGCTGAATTACAAGAAATACTTAGATATGAAAAAAGTGTGAGAGATATGCAAGAAGAAAAAATAGCTTTTCAAAATAAGAATAAAGAATGGCTAGAGGCTAAGAAAGCAAGATAAAAGAGGCTAGACTTTAGTCCCTTTTTTTGTTATAATAAATTCATCAAAAGAACTTTTTAGAAAGAGTGATTAAATTGAGTAAAATTAAAATTTTTGGCTTGGGTGGTCTTGCTGAAAATGGCAAAAATTGTTATGTAGTTGATATTGATAACGATATTTTTGTCTTTGATTGCGGTATTAAATATGCTAACTCTAATCTTTTAGGTATTGATTATATTACGCCTGATTATAGTTATTTAGTTAAAAATAGAAAAAGAATTAAAGGTGTTTTTATTACGCATGGTCATAGTGAAAATATGGGGAGTGTAGCAGACCTTGTTAAGGAACTTCCTAATATAAAAATATATGCGACTAAATTTACCAAATTTGTTTTAGAAGAATATGGTATTGTAGATAAAAATATTGTGGAAATAAAACCACATAAGAAACTTAATTTTGATAATGTATCTATTTTTCCTATTTCAGTATCTCATAGTATTCCTGATGCTGTTATGTATGTAATTAATTCTAAAGATGGCGCCATTTGTTATACAGGTGACTTTGTTATTGATCCAACTATGTTAGGTTCTTATGATATGGATTTAGGTAAAATTGCTTATGTTGGTAAACAAGGTGTTTTATGTATGTTATGTGAATCAACTTTCTCAGAACATAAAGGACATACATCTCCAAATCATCGTCTAGAAGATTATTTTAAAGATATTGTTAAACATAATGAACATAGATTATTATTTTCTATTTTGCCATATCATTTATATACAATTAATGATATCTTTAATGCAGCGAGAAATACCCATCGTAAAATAGTTATAATGGGTAAAAAGTTACAAAATGTGGTTAACTTTGCTATTAAAGAAAAATATTTAGAAGTAGAAAATGGTATTATTGGTGATTTATCTAATATTGATGATGATAATGCTATTTTATTAATTAGTGATGAGCGAACTAATCCTTATGCAAATATAAGTAAAATATTACATGGCTATGATAAATATATAACGCTTAAAAATAGTGATACCATTGTTTTTGCGGAACCTCGTTATGATAGTAATGAAAAAACTTTAGTAAAACTAGAAAATGAACTTGCTAAATTTGGTTGTAATATTGTTAATTTGCCAAGTGATAAAGTTATTTTACATCATCCATCTAGTGAAGATTTGATGTTAATGATAAAACTTGTTCAACCTAAATATTATATGCCAGTTAAAGGTGAATATCGTTATATGGTTAATAATGCTAATTTAGCAAGTAGACTAGGTATCAAAAGTGAAAACATTATTTTAAAGCAAAATGGCGAAGTAGTTACTTTTGAAAATGGTAAATTACTTGATAATCACGAAACAATTAAAGTAAATGATGTCTTAATAGATGGTAAATCTTCTGAAGATGTTGGTGAACTTGTTATTAAAGATAGAGAAATGTTATCGGAAAATGGTATAGTTTTAATAAGTGGTACTGTTTCTAAAAAAGATAAATTCATCTTAGTAGGG
>CANPZJ010000007.1 GCA_947588795.1 uncultured Bacilli bacterium | reverse complement strand
TTGAAAAAGGTAAAGGCTTTGTAAATTGTACTATTCATAATGCTACTGATTATCAATTAACTCATTTGCTTGAAAATGGCCATTTAACAAGAAATGGCTCAAAAACTAAACCTATAACGCATATAGCACCAGTTCATGATAAATGTGTTTCTGACTATGAAAAAAATGTTATAAAAATTATTCAAAATGGAGGTAAATAATGACCCATAAAGATTTATATAATTTATTAAAAAAATTAAATATTCCTATTGCTTATGATCACTTTGATGATAACAAAAAAATGATTCCACCATTTCTAGCATATAGAGAACAAATACCTAGTAATTTTAAAGCTGATAATTTAACATTTATCAGTTTTTTTAATTTTGAGCTAGAACTAGTTACTGAAAAGAAAAATGTTGAATTAGAGAGAAATATAGAGAAGTTACTTACTAATAATAATATCTCATACGATAAATCTGATGAAGTGTGGGATAGAGAAGAGAAAATTTATCATATTTTTTATGAAATTTAGATAGGAGGTAAAAAAATATGGGAAAAGTTAAATTTGGTTTAAGTAATGTTCATATTGCACCATATACCATTAATGAAGAAGGCAAATATGAATATGAAACACCTTTTAAATTACCTGGTGCTGTAAATTTATCATTAGAGGCTTCAGGTGATTCTAATGATTTTAATGCTGATAATACTATTTACTTTTCAGCATCTGCTAATCAAGGATATGAAGGTGACCTTGAAATTGCTATGGTAACAGATGAATTTAGAAAGAAAATATTAGGTGAAACAACTGATGAAAATGGTTTTTTATTTGAAAATAAAGATGATGTAATTAAGCCATTTGCTCTTGGTTTCCAAGTTGAAGGCGATGAAAAAGCGAGAAGGTTCTGGTATTACAATACTGTTGTAACTAGACCAGCTAATAATGCTGCTACTACTGAAGGCTCAAAAGAGCCTAGTACAGATACATTGTCAATAAAAACAATGCCTAGACTTTCAGATGGTTTAGTTAAAGTAGTAGGTGAACTTTCAGAATCAAATGCTGAAGCTTATAACGCCTTCTTTAGTAAAGTTGTTGAAAAAGCTGAAGCTGTATAAATTAATACTACTCAATTTAATGAGTAGTAAAAAGCCACTTGTATAGTGGTTTTTTAGTATTCATTAAGAAAGAAGGTGAATAATAATGGCTACTAAGAAATTGCAAGGAATTACTATTGAAATTGGTGGTAATACAACTAAATTAAATGATGCATTAAAAGGTGTTAATTCTAGCATATATGCTGCAAATAATGAATTAAAAGCACTTGATAAGGCTCTTAAATTAGATCCTAAAAATACTGAATTACTATCTCAAAAATATGAATTATTAGAAAAAAACATTCAAGATTCAACAAATAAACTTAATCAATTAAAAACTGCTCAAAGTCAAATGGGTGATTACAATAAATTAACTGATGATCAAAAAGAAAGTTATAGAGAATTAACTAGAGAAATAACGACAACAGAAAATGCAATTAAAAATATGAAAAATTCATTGTCTAGTACCAATTCAATTAATCTTTCTAAAATAGGTGATACTTTAAAAAAAGTGGGTGATATAGCAGCCGAAGTTGTTAAAAAGGTTGCTCAAGTTGTTACTGCTGTATCAACTGCAATTGCTGGTGTTTTAACTGCTGGTGTTAAATCTTATGCTGAATTAGAGCAAAATATAGGTGGTGTTGAAACTTTATTTAAAGATAATGCTGATGCAGTTATAGAAAATGCAAATAAAGCTTATGAGACAGCTGGTCTATCAGCAAATGAATATATGAGTACAGTAACATCTGTTAGTGCATCTTTACTTCAAAGCTTAGGCGGTGATACTGCTAAAGCAGCTGATGTTGCTGATATGGCATTAATAGATATGGCTGATAATGCCAATAAATTTGGTACATCAATGGATAGTATTCAAAATGCATATCAAGGATTTGCGAAACAAAACTATACCATGTTAGATAATCTTAAACTCGGTTATGGTGGTACTAAAACTGAAATGGAAAGATTATTATCAGATGCCGAAAAAATATCAGGTGTTAAATATGATATAAGTAATTTAAGTGATGTATATAATGCTATCCATGTTGTTCAAGAAGAACTAGGTGTAACTGGTACAACTGCTCTTGAAGCATCAACTACAATATCAGGTAGTATGGCTTCTATGAAAGCAGCATTTGATAATTTCTTAAATGGTAGTGGTAGTCCAGAACAATTATCAAATGCTATAGTTACATTCATTACAAATGTAAGTAATGTTATTATTAAATTAGCACCACAAATTTTAGGTGGAATAAGTACATTAATTGCTAATATATTACCTCAAATTGGTCAATTGTTAATCAATATGTTGCCTCAGTTATTTGAAGCAGCACAACAATTAATTGCATCTTTAGTTGATTTAATTAAAAATAATGTACAACCTATTGCAGATATGGTAACTAGTTTACTTATGAGCTTAGTTGCATTCATTTTAGAAAATTTACCTACAATTATAGAAACAGGTTTACAAGTATTATTGGCATTAATATCAGGAATATCAGAAAACTTAGATGTACTTATACCAGCTGTTGTAGATGCTATTTTAATGATAGTAGAAGTTTTAATTGATAATATTGATTTAATAATAGAAGCAGCTATAAAGTTAATGTTAGGATTAGCAGAAGGAATAGTAAAAGCAATTCCTAGAATAGTTGCAAAAATACCTGAATTAATTGCTAAATTAATAAAAGCCTTAGGTGATGGTGTTTTAAAGGTAGTTGATATTGGTAAAAATTTAGTTTCAGGAATATGGAAAGGAATAAGTAATTCATTTGATTGGATTAAAAGTAAGATAAAAGGATGGGTTGGTAATGTTTTAAAATTCATTAAAAAATTATTTGGTATTAACTCTCCATCAACTGTAATGCGTGATCAAATTGGTGAAAATTTAGGATATGGTATGGTTGAAGGTATAGATAATACAGTATCAGATGTTCAAAAGGCTATGAAGAACTTATCATCAAAAGTTGAAACAAGTGTAAATCCGGTAATTAATCCAACTGCAAATAATAATCCATTATATATTCAAATTGAGAACTTTAACAATACTAGACAAACTGATATTCAAGCTTTAGCAGAAGAACTTGAATTTTATAGAAGAAATTCTGCTACTGCGAAAGGAAGTAATTAATTATGGTAATTTGGAAAGGAATAGAATTTAGAAAAAAAGGCATTATTGTTGAAAAGATTCCAAAAATAACAAAAGCCAAGAAAAAAATAGATGTATATGAAATTGAAGGTAGAAATGGTTTTTTATCAGTTGATACAGGAGTTTATGAAAGTTTTGTAGAAACGATAGAATGCCACTTTAATGAACAAAAGATAGATATAAATGTAATAAAAGAATTTTTAGATGGCTATGGTACTTTATCTTTTGATGGTAAAACCGAATATACAGCAATAATTCAAAATGCAATTGATTTTGAAAAAGTGTTGAATTTTAGATCATTTGTAGTTCAATTTTTAGTTAATCCTATATCAGAAGATATAATTGAAACAGAATACACAGTTTTATCAGATAATGATGTTTTAAATATTGAAAATGCTACAGCTGAAATGTATCCGATAATAGAACTAGCTGGTAGTGGTGATGTATCAATTACTATAAATGGTAAAACCTTTAATCTAAAGAATCTAGATGGTGATTATATTTTGGATTCTAAGTATAAAGTAATAACTCATAATGGTATTAATGTATCAAATCAAATGCAATATGATTTTCCTATTTTAAAGCCTGGTGAAAATACCATTAATTATATAGGAAGTATTTCAAATTTTAAAATTAAATTTAGAAAGGCATATTTATAGGTGATGATATGAATATTTATCTTTCTACAGAAGAAAATTTTGATAATAATGGTTTAGGCTTTTTAATAGATTGTCTATCAGCAAATGTAGTAGAAGAATTAAATGGTGAATATGGCTTAAATATCACTTACCCAATAAATTCTTCTTTAAGTGATTACTTAGTTGCAGGTAACATAATAAAAGCTGATGTAGGTGATAATAATTATCAATTATTTAGAATTAGTCAAGTAGAAAAAGATTTCAAAACCATTTCATTATATGCTAGACATATTTACTATGATTTGTTAGACAATTTTATAGAAGATTCTGCTCCAACTAATTTAGACTGTGCAAGTGCAGCTAAGTGGCTTTTAGATAGAGCAGAAATAAAAACAAAATTTGAAGTTTATTCTGATGCAATTGGAGTTCATTCAGCAAGATATGTAAGAAGAAATCCTGTAGAATGTTTTATGGGTGATATTGATAATTCATTAGTCAATTTATATAATGTGGAAATAGAAAGAGATAACTTTTTAATTAAGTTTTTAAAACAACGAGGTAATAACAAAAATGTAAAATTAATTATTGGCAAAAATATAAAAGATATTAATGTTAATATCGACATTTCATCATTATATACAAAAATAATGCCTTTAGGATATGATGGCTTAATGCTACCTGAAAAATATGTTAGTAGTCCTTTAATAAATGATTATCCTACACCGAAAATTGGAAAATATGAATTTAGTAATATAAAATATGATCCAGAAGATGAAGAGGCATATCATACACTTGAAGAGGCATATCAAGCATTAAGAGATGAAACAAATTTGTTATTTGATGCAGGTATAGATAAGCCAGTTATAAATATAAAAATTGATTGGCTAGAATTATCAAAAACAAAGGAATATTATGAAAAATATAATTTTTTAGAAAAAGTTTCATTAGGGGATACTATTACTGCTGAAATATTAGGATTAAATTTTGAAACAAGAGTTATTAAAACAACTTATAATGTTTTAACAAAACAAATTGATACTTTTGAAATTGGAACTTTTAAACCAACATTTCAGAATACAGTAAATTCTATCGTAAAAAATGTTGAAAAAATAAATCCAACTAGTATATTAGAAGAAGCTAGAGATAATGCTACAAAATTATTAACAAGTGCTATGGGTGGTTATGTTTATAAAACTAATAATGAACTTTTTATTATGGATACTGATGATCCTAAAACAGCAACTAAAGTATGGCGCTGGAATCTAAATGGTTTAGGATATTCAAAAAATGGCATTAATGGTCCTTATGAAATTGCAATTACCCAAGATGGCTCGATTAATGCTGATTTCATTACATCTGGTAAAATAAATACAAATTTAATTGAAGGATATGAAGAATTAGTTATGGCTGTTAATTCATTTAAAGATTTAACTACCATAGTAGAAAATATTGGAATTGTAAATTTAGATAGAATTATGACTAGTGAATTACTATTTTTACATATATATCCAACTAATACTGATTTAAGTTATTTATATCCTAGTAAGAGTTTATTTCCAAGTGAAGATTTGTTTATGACAACAAGAGATTTAGTAGCAACTAAAGTAGATTCTGAAACCGGTGAAGATGTAGAAGTATTAAGATATACTTTGCCATGTGATTTACATTATATTGATGGCAATATAAAAGATGAGCTTATAATTGATTATGAAAATAAGCAAATGTATTGCATCCATAGAGTTGGATTTAATGAAGATGGTGATAAAATCCAATTAGAAGAAGAACAAAAAGAGTATTTTGTTTATAATGGGATTCAATTTGAAGCTGGTACTTATAAATTATTTATGGAAAGTTTTGAAGATGCTTACATAAATGTAAGATATTCTAAACAAAACGAATTTACTTCACAATTTGCTACTCATGTTGATTTGAGTACTTCAATAACTCTACTTAGGAATCAATTAGAATTAAAAGTATCTGAAAAGTTAGATAAAGATGAAATAATAGCGTCTTTAAATCTAGCAGTAGAAAATGATTTAGGTATTATAGAATTAAAAGGTAATCATGTAATCATAGATTCAGATAATTTTAAACTGGATAAATTGGGCAATATTAATGCTAATAATGCTACCTTGCATGAAGTTAATGTTGAAGGTGGTAATATTAATTTATATGATACTGGTGGCTCTAGTGCTTCTCCAACAATAACAATAGCAAATGAAAAGGATTCTACTTTTAATACAAGAATTTCTTCTTATGGATTAACTAACAATTATAGATATATTGCTGGAACATTTAAGTCAAGAATAGGTGGCTTCGAGAGTGAATATTCTTTGACAAATAGACAATATGGAGAACCAGACGCAGTTTTTAAATTTTCCCCTATTTATTTAACATATGCAATAGGTGATGAAGAAACTGGTGATGTTTTATTTTCTTGGAATACTCAAAATATTAATGCTAAACAATTTTTAATTGCTGATACACCAACAGCAAGTAATAATGTAGTAAGACTTCGAGATTATCAAAGTTGGGTTTGTGATAAAAGATATAAGAAAAACATTAAAGACAGTGAGTATCAAGCATTAAATAAAATATTAAGTATTAATCATAAAGAATTTGATTATAAATATGGTGGTCATGTTGAAAATGGTTATGTTGCTGATGAATTAGAAGAAATAGATAAATCTTTTATATTTGAAAGTGGTGAAGATAAAATTAAGCATCCACAATTATCTTCTATTATTCCAGCCATAACCAAAGCAATTCAAGAACAACAAACTATAATAAATAAATTAGAAAAAAGAATATTAGTAATAGAGAAAGGAATTTAAAAATGGCATTAAAAAAAACAATTATATTAGAAAATGGCATACCTATGTCTTATCATAGAATTGCCGAAATTAAAAACATAGTAAATTATGGTACTGTTCTGATTATTAATTCATATGTAAATCAAGAACAAAGAAATCGAGAAAAAAATTATGAAATAAGATATGCTGATGATATTTATAAAGTTGTTAGTCAAATGAAAATTGAATACAATGATAAATTAGACATTAAATCAGCATATGAATATTTAAAAACAACTGAAAAATATCAAAATGCCGAAGATATTTTTGAAGAAAATGAAATCGAAGAATAAAGGTATTAGAAAGGAAGGTAGAAAATGGATAAACCTTTATCATTAAAAGCACGAGAATTTGAATCTAAAATAGTTGAAGAAGTGAATAAGTCGGAATTACCGGCTTTTTGTTTGAAACAAATTTTAGAAAAACTATATTCTCAATTAACTCAAATTGAAAATCAAGAAATCAAAGATTATCAGGAAAAAGAAAGGAAGGAAAAAGAAAATGAAAAAACTGATAAAAAGAAGTAAAAAAGTATTGACAAGATATGTAGATATGATATGCTCATACATACATACATACATACATACATACATACATACATACATACATACATACAGGGCTTGCGCCTATTCAATCAATTCAATGGAAGGGGGTGCAGTTATTTAGTAATTGCACCTCAAGAGTGGAAGGGGGCAAGGCATAGTAATTATTATACTTGCTCTTTAACACTAGAAGGTGGTTCTCTATGAATTACACCGATTGGAAAAACTTACCTGATAGAACTACACCATTAACAGCAGAAAATTTATTAAATGATATAAATACTACAAAAGAAGAAATCAAAAATTTAAAAACTGAAATATCAAAAATAGTTGAATATGGAAGTAATGAGAATGGTGAATATATTAAATTTTCAAATGGAATAATGATTTGCACTAAAACAAAATCATTTTCTACAAGTATAGAAACTCAATCTGGAAGTATATATTATACTGAAATTAATAATGACGAATCATTGCCACAATCTTTTGTTGAAGATCCGATTTATGATAATATTACTTTAAGTACTTCTGAAAATTGGATAATGTATATTAATATTGTAGATAGAGCAACAAAAACGAAATGGCATAATAGATTTTACCTTACTTCAAATTCTACTAGACATAGTTTTACTGCTATTTGTAAATTTATAGCAATAGGAAGATGGAAATAGAGCAAGAAAATAATTAAGCCGACAATATGGCTTATGAAAAACAAAATTGGACAGCAAAGACACCAATAACACCAGATGCATTAAATCATATGGAAGAGGGAATAGATACCAACAATAATAATTATGAATCTTTATTAAATGAATTATATTATAAAGAAGGAGATACTTTTGAAAACAAAAAAAATATTGTTACAAATGGTTTTATTTCTTCTTCGGCAACGCAACTTGTTTTTTGCATACCTGTGGAAAAATCTTTAAAAAATATAAAGTCCTTTACAGTTGACAAAATGATAGTTGGAGTTAGACATGCTGATGGTGGCTATGCAATTCAAGAGTATAATGAACTGACAAATGATGGCTTTTATCATGATTTACAAATAGCAACAAACAATTTAATATATATAGATTTTGTAAGTAACAAAAGTTATTTTACAAACAATTCAACAATATCAGTCGTAATAAAAGAATGCAAAATTACATTTCATGAATAAAAATAGAGAACAAAAAACTAAATAACAAAATATATGGCATATACACCACAAAATTGGGAAAACTTACCCAAAACGACAACAGCAATAATAGCTGAAAGACTAAAACATATGGAAGAAGGTATATATCAAATAAGTAATGATTTAGAAAATGTTTCATCAGTAAATTTAAATTTAAATAATGGTTATGAAGCAAATTCTAATACAGACAAACCAATGGCTTATAAAAAGAATGGCATAGTTTATCTATTTGGACTTATTGATAAAACAGAACAATCAGAAAATAATATAACTACATTACCAGAAGGATACAGACCAACAGGAACTTATAATAGATTTGTGCTTCCTACTTCATATCATAGTAATTCATTTGTGTGGGTTAATATCAATTCAAATGGAATAATAAGTTTTATGGACATGCAAAATAAAAAAATTGATGCGATTTCGTTATCAGGAATATCTTTTATAGCACAAAATTAAAAAGTCAAAAAATTAAAAAATAAAGAAAAGAGGGAATAAATGGAAAAAACATTAGAATTATTAAAAGCAAATTGGCAGTGGATGACACTGCTTTTTACAATCTTAGGGGTAGGCATAACAATTGGAATATGGTTTAACAATCAAAATACAAAAATGAATGAATTGCAAAAAACATCGTTGCAAGCATTAATTTTTAGTAATGCTCCTTTAATTCAAAGAACAGAAACATGTGATGATTATCTTAAAGAAGGATTTGATAGTTACACGAAAGACTTTTGTAATAAATTATTAGAAAAAGCTGAGTATAATCTATCGTTGGCAGATGAGTAATCTGTTTTTATTTTGGAAAGGAGTGAAGAAGATGAGTAATAAAACTTATGATGTATTAAAGTACATAGCACAAGTATTTTTACCAGCATTGACAGTATTTGTTGGTGTCGTATTAAAATGCTTTAACTATGCTAATACAGACATTGTAATAACAATTATGACAGCATTTGATGCGTTTTTAGGCTCAGTGTTAATGATATCTAATGCTAATTATAAAAAGAAGGGAGAATAGTATTATGAGTAATATAAAAACATATAAATATAATGATAAGACTCAATTAACTAAAAATATAAATATTAGTGAATTAAGATGTAAATGTAGTAAACATCATGAAACGAAATACGATGTAGATCATGTTAATAAAGTCCAAGACTTTATGAATAAATATGGATATGATAAGATTATTATTTCAAGTGGTTATCGTTGTCCTGAACATGATAAAAGTAAAAGTGTAGGTGGAAGCGGTAGTGGACAACATACTAAAGGCACTGCTATGGATTGTCGATTCTATAAAAATGGTAAAGCTATACCTGCTAAAGAAGTTTGTTGTAAAGCACAAGATTTTGGCTTTAAAGGTATAGGCTATATTGATAGTAATTATATACATTTAGATAGTAGAACTAGTGGAACATATAGAGGTGATGAACGAAAAGGCCGTTCAAGTAATGTTAAAGATTTCTATACATACTTTGACATACCAAAACCAACACCTACACCAGCACCAACAGATAGTGCTTATAAAACTTTTGTAAAAGGTGTCCAAAGTGCTTGTGGTGCTAAAGTAGATGGCATAGCAGGTAAAGAAACACTAAGTAAGACTGTTACATTATCTACTAAAAAGAATAGTAAGCATAAGGTTGTAAAAGTATTACAAACATACTTAATATCACTTGGCTATTCTTGTGGCAAGTGTGGAGCAGATGGAATATTTGGTAGTGGTACTAAATCAGCAGTTAAAGCATTTCAAAAAGCAAATGGCTGTGTAGTAGATGGTGTATTAGATGCCAAAAACAAGACTTGGAAGAAGTTATTAAAATTAGCATAAATCAAATAAGGTAGGGAATAAATCTCTACCTTGTTTTTTATTGATAAAGTACAATATGTGATTTTTAAATTTAGGTACTAAATTTACACTAAAAATTCAAATTTAATATAAATTATATGAAATTAAAACTAATTAAAATAGCATAAAATTAATAAAAAATAATTAATATAAATTATATTTTTATTTCTCTCCTGCTCCGCCACATTGAATTTTAATCCCTTAATTAGGGATTTTTTATTTTTTTTATTAGACTTTTCGATATATATTTAGTACAATTAATTTATGATTACATTTGTTGGTAAAATAAAAAGTCAAATATATTATAATGAAGATAACGGCTACTTAGTCGCACTTTTTCGCATTTCTAAAACTGATGAAGAAACTAAAGAATATTTAAAAAAATCTATTACAATAACTGGCGTATTTCCTGAACTAAAGCTAGAAACACCAATAACTATTAATGGAGAATTTAAAAATCATGAAAAATTTGGTAAACAATTTAATATTACTAGTTATGAAATTATGATGCCTAATGAAAAAGATGATATTATCGAATTTTTATCTAGCAAATTTATTAAAGGCTGTGGTAAAAAAACTGCGGAAAAAATAGTAGAAATCTATGGTAATAAATCTATAGATGTTATTAAAGAAAATAAATTTGCTTTAGATAAAGTAGAAGGTATGAATGATAGTAAAAGAGATAAAATCTATGATTCTATAATTAATTATTCAAAAAGCTCTGATATTATTTTAAGTTTGAAAAATTTAGGATTCTCTATGGAAGAAGCCGCCAAAATATATACTAAATTTAAGGGAGATACTAAAGATATAATTGAAAATAACATTTATTTATTTAATAATATTATTGATTTTAAAAGACTTGATATAATATTTTTAAATAATAATGAAGATAAACTTGATAAAAGAAGAGTTAAAGCTTGTATATTAGAAAGTATGAAAGCAATTTCATTTAATATGGGTGATGTTTATTATAGTGATAGTTATATTTATGAAATATTAGGTAAATTATTTAATATATCACTAGATTATGAAGTATATTTAAGTTATTTACAAGAACTACAAGATGAATTATTAATTGTAAGTGATGGGGAAAAATATTATTTAATAGAAAATTATGAAGCAGAAGTAGATATAGCACAAAATTTAAAAATAATAGATAGTAAAGAAATAAAAAAATATGATTATGAAGAAGATATTAAAAAATTAGAAAAAAAACTAAATATAACTTATAATGATGAACAAAGAAAAGCAATTAATTCAGCATTAAATAATAATATTACGATTATATCTGGTGGTCCTGGTACTGGTAAAACAACAATTATTAATGCAATAGTTAAATTATATATTGAAAAATATAGATTATCTAGTTTAGATATAGTAGAACAAATTGCTTTACTTGCTCCAACAGGAAGAGCGAGTAAAAAAATGAGTACGGCAACAGGTCTTCCAGCATCAACTATCCATAGATTTTTAAAATGGAATAAAGAATCTGGGGAATTTAGTATTAATGAAAATAATAAAAATTTTCAAAAATTAATTATTGTTGATGAAGTAAGTATGATTGATGTTAATTTATTTCAAGCTTTACTTAAAGGAATACATAGTTATGTTAAATTAATATTAGTAGGTGATGTTAGCCAACTTCCATCAGTTGGCCCTGGTTTAATACTTAGTGATCTAATAAATAGTGATTTATTTAATTATATATATCTAGATTATATTTATCGTCAAAGTGAAAATTCTTATATACCTTATTTAGCTAGAGAAATTAAAAATAAAGATATACCAGAAGAATTTGTTAATAAAAAAGATGATTATAATTTTATTGTGACAAATAGTAAAAATATCAAAGATTTAATTAGAGAAATTGTTTTAAAAGGAATAGAAAAAGGCTTTAATGAAAATAATTTACAAGTATTAGCCCCAATGTATAAAGGTGAAAATGGGATAGATAATTTAAATTTAATGTTAGAAAGTATTTTTAATCCGGATATGGGGCAAAGCAAAATTACTTATGGTGATATTATTTATAGAGAAGGCGATAAAGTATTACAACTCGTAAATGATGCTGATAATAATGTCTTTAATGGTGATATTGGTTTTATTAAAAATATTAGTAATTTTAATCATAAAGATATGATAACAATTGATTTTGATGGTAATGTAGTAAATGTTCCTAAAAAAGATTTAAAAAATATTAGACATGCTTATGCTATTACCATTCATAAAAGTCAAGGTAGTGAATTTGATCATGTTATTATGCCAATTACTTATCAATATAGTAGCATGCTTTATAATAAATTATTATATACAGGAGTATCTAGAGCAAAAAAAAGTTTAATTTTAATTGGTGATCCCTCATCATTTTATAAAGGAGTATTTAATGAATATGGGGAAGGAAGAAAGACTACTTTACAAGAAAAATTAAAAGAATATTTTATACATAATTAAAAATAAGATAGCCATACTACTATTAGAGGTGTGGATATGAAAAAAATGGCTACTGGTATGATTATGGCTGGTTTAATTGGTTTAGGAGCATATACATTAATGAATAAAAATACGAAACAAAAAGCTGATAAACTAATTAATAATATGCTAGATAAAGCAAATACAATGACTAGTAAAATGAGTAAATAAGCACTTAGAAGCACTAAGTGCTTTTTATTTTTGCTAAAAATATGTCAAATATAATAAAATTTTTGTTTATTTTAATTTGTTTATAGTATAATTATATTAACAAGGAGAGAATTATGAAAAATAAATTAGAAAAAGAAATAGATACTAAAGAATTAAATGATGTCATCAGTTTATCAAAAAAAATCTTAAAAATATTATATTTTGTTTTTATAGCATGTTTAATATTAGCAATAATTATTGCTATTCAAAAGACTAACGTTTTAAATATTATCCTAGATTTTATTAGTGTAATTAGTCCTTTCTTTATTGGTTTTGTTCTTGCCTGGTATTTAAGACCTTTAGCAGTAAAATTGGGAGAAAAAGTTCATAGTAATACATTAGCATCGGTTATTATATTTGCATCCTTTATTTTAATTTTATTTATATTACTATATATATTTGTTCCAACAGTATATGATGAAGTTAATGAACTTGTTGGCCTACTTCCTAGTTGGATGGAAAGTATTACTAATGGTATTAAAGAATTTTTTACTAACTTCGAAGAACAAGGTTTAAATTTAGGGGATTTTCCTGATAAATTACTTGCTAATATTACTTCATTTGGTGTAGATATTGCTAAGAATTTACCAAATACTATTATTACATTTGTTGTTTCTTTATTTAGTGGTGTTGGTACATTTGCAATGGGCCTTATCATTGGTATTTATATGTTAATTGATTATGATAATATTGCTAAACATTTTAAAAAAATATTTCCGAAGAAATTTCAAAAAGATGCTCATCATTTAGCAGAACGAATGAGTGGAGAGGTTAGAAAATGTGTTAATGGTACTTTCTTAGTAGCTTTAATGGTTCTAATATGTGATTCGGTAGGTTTTGCTTTAGTTGGTTTAAATGCTCCAATATTATTTGGTTTATTCTGTGGTATTACGGATTTAATTCCATTTATTGGTCCATATATTGGGGGAGCCACTGCGGTAATTGTCGGATTTACTCAAGATCCTTTAATAGGTATTGGTACTTTAATTATTTGTGTCATTGTTCAATTAGTCGAAAATTATATTTTACAACCAATTGTTATGAGTAGAGCAAGTAGTATTCATCCAGTCATAATAATTATTGCTTTACTTGTATTCGGTCATTTCTTTGGTATTTTAGGAATGGTTTTAGCAACACCTATATTAACAATTTTACGTGTTTTATTAGAATTTGCTAATGAAAAATTAAATATCTTAGAAGTATATGAAGAACATTAAGATCTTGTAAAAGGTCTTTTTTTTGTATAAAAAATATTAATTTTTGCCATAATCTTTATGAAAGGTAAAAATTATGGCAAAATATAAAGTGGATATAACCGGCATAAATACTAGTGAGTTAGAAGTGTTATCTAGTGAAGAAACTAGTCGTTTATTTGATGAATATCATAATGGGAATATTGAGGCAAAAGATAAAATAGTTAATGGTAATTTAAAATTAGTTTTATCAATTTTACAAAGATTTAATAATTCTAAACATAATATGGATGATTTATTTCAAGTTGGGGTTCTAGGACTTATTAAAGCCGTTGATAATTTTGATACATCACTAGGCCTTCGTTTATCAACTTATGCAGTCCCCTTAATTATTGGTGAGGTTAAAAGATACATAAGAGATAATACTTCGGTAAGAGTTAGTAGAAGTGTTAAAGATTTAGCTTATCAAATAATTAGAATCCAAGATGAATATTTTAATACTTATGGTGTAATGCCTACTTATGAAGTAATTGCCAAAAATTTAGGAATAACCGAATATGAGATTGGTAATGCTTTAGATAGTTTAAAAGACCCCATGAGTATTTTTGAACCCATTTATAATGATGGGGGAGATACGATTTATTTATCGGATCAAATTGCGGATATAAAAGATATAAATACCGACCGAGATATGTTAATATCTTTAAGAAAAGCCTTACAAAAAATAAAGGAAAGAGAAAAAGACATATTAGTATCAAGATATATTGTTGGGAAAACTCAAATGGAAATAGCCGATGCCATGGGAATAAGTCAAGCCCAAGTATCAAGAATTGAAAAAACAGCAATTGAAAATGTGAAAAGATTAATAAGATAACATATAATTTATTAGGTGTTGAATTATGCTTTTAAGTGATTTACAAGCGAAAGATATTATAAATATAAAAGATGGTAATAATTTAGGCAGAATTATTGATGCTAAAATAGATAATACTGGTAAAATTATTTATTTTGTATCAGAAGAACGGAAATTAATGCGCAAAGTTACCCATAGTGGGGCTTCAACTTTTGCTTTTGAAAAAATTAAAAAAATTGGGGAAGATGTAATTTTAGTCGAGTTATGATATAATTAGTTTGTGATATTGATGAAGAGAAAAATTAGTTTATTTACTTTACTTTTCTTAAGTATTGATATTATCTCTAAATTAATTATAGATAACTTTTTTAATTTGAATGAAACTAAAGTAATAATTAATAATTTCTTTTCTTTAACTAAAGTTTATAATACTGGTGCATCTTGGAATATTTTAGCGGATCATCGTTTTGTTTTAATTATAATTACTTTAATTATTTTAGTATTATTATTTTTGTATCAAAATAAATTTAAAGAAAATAAAAGAAATATTTTAGCCTTCAGTTTACTTTATGGGGGAATCATTGGTAATTTACTTGATCGCCTTATTTATGGTTATGTAATAGATTTTTTAGATTTCAATATATTTGGTTATGATTATCCAGTCTTTAATATAGCAGATATTTGTATAGTGTTCGGAATTATTCTTTTAGTTATAGCAATTTTAAAAAAGGAAGATGAAAATGGAACTAGTAGTAAAAAATGATGGTATTAGAATTGATAAATATTTAAGTGAAGAGATAGATTATAGTAGGGAATTAATTACGAAAATGTTAAAAGATGGCTATATTTTAGTAAATGAAAAACAAGTTAAACCAAGTTATAAAACTAAAGTTAATGATAAAGTATTTATTGATGAAGAACATACCTATGAACAAGATATTAATCCAGTAGAAATGCCCCTTAATATTGTTTATGAAGATAATGATATTATGGTAATAGATAAACCAAGTGGCCTAGTTGTTCATCCAGGTGCCGGCAATTTTAATAATACTTTAGTTAACGGCCTTAAATATTATACTGATAATTTAAGTGATATTGGTGGGGAAGAGCGAGTTGGTATTGTGCATCGCTTAGATAAAGATACCTCTGGCTTAATGCTCGTGGCTAAAACTAATGAAGCCCATCAAATCTTAGCGGATGATTTTAAACATAAAAGAGTTTACCGTGAATATTACGCTTTAATCAAAGGAGTATTTCCGAGTGATACTGCCCATATTGATGCACCAATAGAAGTAAGAGCGGATGGTAAAGATGCTAGAACTAATTTAAAAGTATTAAAAAGATATAAAGATTATACTTTAGTAAGTTTAGTTTTAGAAACAGGTAGAACTCATCAAATAAGGGTTCATCTATCTTATATTGGTTATCCTATTTATAATGATCCGGTGTATACTAAAGATAAAACTACGGAATTTGGGCAATTCTTACATTCTAAAGTAATTCGTTTTACGCATCCAATTACCCATAAAAAAATGGAGTTTGAAAGCAAACTCCCTGAAGAATTCCAAAATTTCTTAGATAATTTAGATAAGCATTAATATATTACTAAAGGTAAATACAACAAAACAAAAATAGGGAAGTGATAATAGTTGGAATCTCCCAAATATATTACGCATTTTAATAATTAACATAAATGAACTTATCATTAAAGTAAAGCTAATTAAAATACTATAAATTATATTACTTTGATAACTAAAAATTATCGATAATAAAAATATTAAGATATAGTTAGTACATAATAAAAATGTTAAATCATTATCTAATTTTTCTTCCCAAACTATTTTACATATTGGAATAGTTATGTAAATAATAACTGCAATGTAAACCAAAAAATATAAATTCATGCTATCACCCTTTACTAATATTATGAAAAAGGGTAAAATAATATGAAAGGAGTTTTTATTAAATGAACGCAATTGTTAGTAATAAAGATGAACTAATTATGAGTCTTGTCCATTATTTTGTTACGGAAGAAAATTATACACCCATAAATGTACAAGGTGCTCAAAATGAAATATGGTTAGAAAATTTAGATGGACCATATAAAATAGTAAGAATTAATTCTAAATATATTCATAATGATGAACAATATAATTTTGATTTATTTAAAATGCGGTTTGTTATTAGACAAATAAAGAAAAAAACTTTATCTTTCAAAATGAATGTTTTAAATATTTGCCTAGATTTAAATAATATTGTTAAAATAGATGAAGAAGATAAAAAAATAAGTACCATAAATGTTTCGGATATTAATGATTTAAAGAAAAATAAATTACTTAAAAAAGTATATCCAAAAATAGAGAAAAATAATTTTACGAAAACTGATAGTTTAATGAATATTATTCATGCTACAGAAGATATAAATAATAAAACTGCTAGAGAAAATGATAAGTATGAAGATATCTTTAAACCAAAACCTATTATTGTAACTAAAATAATAATGTTTATTTGTTTTGCTATGTATATAGCAACTTTACTTGTAAATAATAATTTCAATGTTGCTTTAATAATATTGGGTGCTAATAATCGTTCTTTAGTATTAGGTGGTCAAATATGGCGTTTATTAACATCTGCTTTCTTACATGGTAATATTCTACATTTACTTGTTAATATGTATTCTTTATGGATTATTGGTAGTCAAGTCGAAACTTATATAGGTAAATGGAAATTCTTAGTAATTTATTTACTTAGTGCTATTATGGGAAGTTTGTTTAGTATAGTCTTTTATGCTAATTCTATATCTATCGGTGCAAGCGGAGCATTATTTGGTTTAATGGGAGCTTTATTATATTTTGGTTATCATTATCGCCTTTATTTATCAAATACTCTTACTAGTCAAATCATTCCGATTATTGTTTTAAACCTTTTATTTGGTTTTACGGTACCAGGAATTGATAATGCTTGTCATATTGGTGGTTTAATTGGAGGATACCTTTCTACCATGATAGTTGGTCTTAAATATAAAAGTCAAAAATCAGAAAATATTAATGGTATTATCGTATATCTTTTACTCGCAGCTTTCTTAGTCTATGCTTTACTTAAATTAGTTTAAATTAGCCCATTCACTTTAAGATTTTTCGCATATCTTATCAGTGAAGGGGATTTTTTATGAGTGTTAAGTTTATTGATGTCAAAGAACCAGTTTTAAAAAAGGGTAAACATTATTTAACAAGTGATTATAAAACAAGAGGTACCAGAAAAACACATAATGGTATGGATATGATCGGTGCCAATCGTTCTATTGATGATGTAATTGCGATAGAAGATGGTAAAGTAATAACTAGTACTTATTCTAAGACAGCTGGTTACTATGTTGAGATTAAACATGCCAATAATTATATTTCAAGATACCTTCACATGAAGAAAAATTCGATTAAAGTTAAGAAAAATGAAAATGTTAAAAAAGGGCAAGTTCTTGGTCGAATGGGTAATACAGGAAATAGCGATGGTGCCCATTTACACTTTGCGGTATCTAATAATAAAAAAACGCCACAAGATCCACTTCCATACCTCCTTGGTGAAAAGAATTTTAAAGCCGATTATTTTACGGAGTTTGTTAAAAACATCCAAAGCGCTCTAGGGGCTAAAGTGGATGGCATTCCAGGCAAAGAGACTTTATCAAAAACAATAACAGTTTCTGCAAAAACTAATCGTAAACATAAAGTAGTTAAATATTTAC
>CANPZJ010000006.1 GCA_947588795.1 uncultured Bacilli bacterium | reverse complement strand
AACTTTATTAAATAATATGTCATATTTTAATATTTATTGCATTTAAATATCGAAAATGTTAAAATATCTTCTCGAATTGGAAGAGATATTTATGGAAAAAGAATATGAAAATAGAAATATATGTGCTAAATGTGGTGGCTATTGCTGTAAAAAATGTGGTTGTGATTATTTAATATCTGATTTTGATAGTCTAAAATTAGAATATTTAGATAAAATTTTAGCTACTGGTAGAGTATCAATTGTAGCAACTTTATCATTTAAAAATTTACCTAATGGTAAATTAGCAGTTACACCAATTCTATCTTTAAGAAGTAGAAATATTGAAAGAAGTGTTATTGATCTATTATCATTAAAGAAATCTTGTGCAATGCTTACTAGTAATGGCTGCACCTATTCATTAAATGAAAGACCAAGTGGTGGAGTTCATTTAATACCTAATGAAAAAGATTTTCATCATTGTCGTTCTGATATTGATAAAATAGAAGAATTATATAAATGGTTACCTTATCAAAAAGTTCTTGCAAAATTAGTGAAAAAATATACAGGTATGAGTGTTATGGCAAAGTTAAAAGAAGATGTTATTAATTTGTTTTGTGCAATAATTATTAAAGGTTATCAAGATATTGCCTATGAAGAATTAGTGGATATTAATGATATGTTACCTCTGTTAGAACAAGCATTCCCAGAAGAATTGCATACTGCTTTTATTATCTGTAGACCTAAAAGAAAAAAATAAATATTAAACTTATTTTTTCTTTTCAATTATAATATCTATATCAAATGTATTAGCTATTTTAATTAATGTTTCAAATGTAAAATTAACAGTGCCATATTCATATTTTTCTATTGAACTTTTACTAACACTAATTTTTTTAGCTAATTCTTCTTGTGTTAGGTTAAGCCCTTGTCTAATAAATTTAAACAATTCATTACTTTTATAATTTTTAGCATTTATTTTCATCTTTAAAGTTACCTCATTGACATCGTAGCATTTTACGAGTATTATTATATTGAAACTCGTAACATATTACGATTAGGAGATAATATGAAACAAGAAATGGATAAAAAAGTAATGGCTGTTTTAATGATAATAATGATATTAACATTTTTTGTTTTAATATTTAAAAGTAAAACAAAAACATTAGAACATTTTGAAACAAATGAAATAACCAAAAATAATTTAGCTATGTATATAGAAGAAGAAAAAGGCTATAAAGAATATACAAAAAGTGATATCTTTCCAGAAGGATATGTTTTAAATATAGAAAAGAGTAATTGTGAAGATAGTAAAGGCGATAAAGTAGAAACAGAAAAAGTATTAAGTAGTAATGAAAATAAAGTAACAGTAAAAAGTAATAGAACAATATATTGTACAATGTATTTTGATTATGTAGGAAATGGGAGCAAAGAAACACCATATAAAATTAAATATATAGAAGATTTAGTAGAAATAGAAGAAAAAGTAAATAAAGGAGAAACAACATATGAGAATACATATTTTGAAATGTGGCAAGATTTAGATTTTAGTGATGAAAAAAGCTATAAAGATTATCAATCAACTAAGTATGGAGATCTCAATGGAACGAGCGGAGTTCAAGAATTAAAGGCAGAACTTACAACAGGAACAGGATGGAAACCAATAGGATTAAGTGAAGATGTTTCTTTTCACGGAATATTTGATGGAAAAGAACATTCCATAAATAATATATATATAAGTAATAATACATCTAATGCTTCAGTAGGATTATTTGGTGTAATAAAAAATGCTAATATAATGAATTTAAAGATAAATGGAACAATATATTCAAGTGTAGGAGCTAATATTGGAAGTATGGTAGGTAGAATATATGGAAATAGTACAATACAAAATATAGAATCAAGTACAAATATAACTGGCATAACAGATAGTGGCTCAATAGGTGGAATCATAGGTTCAATAAGTAGTCAAAATGGTAATTTTACTTTAGCATATTTAATAAATAGAGGTTCAATAATCAATGGTAGGAATTCTGGTGGAATAATTGGATGGATAGATCCATCGAGTATGATATTAAAAGATTGTCATAATTATGGGGAAATTTCTCATACTGGTCCAATAAATACACAGCAAAGACTTGGAGGCTTAATTGGAGGTATAAATAATGGTGAGTTCAATATGATTATCATAAATTCTTTTAATAAAGGAAAAATTAGTGTAAATAGTGTAAATGATACAGGGAAATCTGGAATTCTTGCTGGCGGAATTATTGGCTCTGGAGGAGCAATAGTAATAAATAGTGGTAATTATGATGATATTTCAATCAATAGTAATTATACAGGTTCCGGTGGTTGGGGTGCTAGGGGTATTTCAGGATCTTATTCCAGAAAAAACATAATCATAAATTCATTTAATATCGGAAACATAACTGTAAATAATTTAGCAAATAATTCTTATGCCCATGCAGTAGGAATAATTAGTATAGATTATGCAGGGGATACAGCAAAACTTAATAATGTATATAATGTTGGAAATACAACTGGTGCAATATATAATTATGGTATTTTAGATAATATGATAGCAAATCCAGGAGAAGTATCTTTAACAAATGCTTATTATAAATCAGGTGTAAATGGTACAACTATAGGAACAGCTACTGCAATGAGTGAAAATGATATGAAGTCTCAAACATTTGTAGATTTATTAAATAGAAATAAAAATGCAATTGATTTAAGTAGTATAGATAGTAGTTTAAGTGAATATACATTGTGTAACTGGAAATTAGGTAGTAGTGGCTATCCAGAACTTTCCTGTTAAAAAAATCTAGCAAACGCTAGATTTTTACATTACTAAGCCACCATCGATGTTAATAATTGTACCGGTTGTAAATAGTGATTCATCACTACCTAAATAAATATATAAACCAACTAAATCATTTGGTTCTGCTCCTCTTCCAAGTGGTGTCATCATATTAAGTCTATTAATAGTTTCAGGATTGCAGTTATCTTTAACCATATCAGTCATTACTACACCTGGTGCTATGGCATTAACTCTTATTTTATATTTACCTAACTCTTTAGCATTTGATTTAGTTAAGCCATTAATCGCTGCCTTTGATGCACTATAGGCTGCTTGACTAGGTGAACCATATAAAGATACAAATGAAGAAGTATTAATAATAGACCCACCATTATCTTTCATATATTTAACTGCTTCTCTTGTACATTTAAAAGTACCAACTGTATTTATATTTAATACTTTAGTAAATTCTTCATCACTCATTTCTTCTAAAGATTTTGATGGAGCAATTCCGGCATTATTTATTAAAATATCGATGTGTCCATATTCCTTTTTAGTCTCATTAAATAAATTAATAACATCATCAGTATTAGATACATCTGCTTTAATACTTAAAACTTTTGCATCATTATATTCTTTAATGATAACATCTTTTGCCTTATTTAATTTTTCTTCATTTGTCCCACATATCGTAATACAAGCCCCATTTTTAACATAAGCTTTGGCTATTTCTAAACCAATTCCAGATGTAGAACCAGTTATAATAACAACTTTACCTTCTAATCTCATAATATCAACTCCATTTTAATTATAACCCAAACTAACTTTATAAGCAATTTTAATTCTTGCGATAGAGGGAATATTATGCTATACTTTTAGAAGAATAGGGGACTTCCATATGGATAAAAAACATAAAGAAGTGGCTAGTGAAGATTTAGAAATAAAAAGGGTAGCACATTATCATTCTCAACAAATACTATTATTAATTATTTTAATAGTACTTTTTACTTTGACTTTTTTTTGTACTTTAATTTATATTGGTAAATATTATGAAGCTAAATTTAATGTTGATAATAATACTAAAATAATGGAATATAAAACAAAAGATAATAGTGTTTTAATAACTAATAATGGTGAAATAAATAAAACAATAGAAGAAGAAGATACAAAATATAATAAAGAATATTTAATTGAAAAGGTTGCTACTCTTAAATTTGTTACAAAAAAAGATGCACTAAAAGATGGTAAAATAAATATTAATATAAAATATAATATATTTAATAATGATTTTAAACATAATGTTATTTCAAGTACTAATAATGACGTTTTAGTAAGATTTATGTATTCTTATGATAATGAAAATTGGGAATATGTAAATAATGTTATATCTACTACTAATAGTACATTAAATCCATTAATGGGTAGTTATTATGATATATCAGGATTAGTAGAAAATTTAAAAGTATTAACAAATTTTGAAATTAATAATAAGAAAGATACCACTACGATTGTATATTTTAAATGTGAAACACTTTTTAAAAATATTGAAGATAATATAGGTAAAAATATTCATGCAGAATTTAAAGTTGAATATGTCCAATGATTAATTTTTATATTGTACATAATAATAAATTTTTATATAATATATTTAGAGTAGGAAAATAGGATATGAATAATAATGAACAAGTGATAAAGAACAATGTAAAAAGTTTTTTTAAATATATTTCAACTGTTATAAGCTGGACAATTTTTGTTTTACTTGTAATTGTGGGAGCATTATTAATTTATTATTTTGTATCAATGCGTTTATATGCATCATATGGTGAAAAATTTGAACCAAAGTTTTCCGTTTATACTATTGTTAGTATAAGTATGGAACCTACAATTAATGTTTATGATGTTATTATTAATACTAAAGTTGATAACCCCAGTGAAATTAAGCAAGGCGATGTTATAACATTTATATCTACATGGCAAGTAACTTATGGTATGACAATTACTCATAGAGTTATTGGTACTAAGACATTAGATGATGGATCATTATGCTATATTACAAGAGGAGATAATAATACGCAAGAAGATCAAGCTTGTGTTAAAGAGAATAACGTTATAGGTAAAGTTAAAGCAGTTATACCAGGGCTAGGCAGAATTCAATCTTTCCTATCTAGTAGTCTAGGTTGGTTATTAATTGTCATAGTTCCAGCATTATATATAATAGTTAAAGATATTTTAAAATTGTTTAGGCTTTCTAAAGAAGTTAAAGAAGAGAATAACAATGTTGATAAGAATAAAAAAATACCTAAAAATAAAAGATTAGAACAAGCTTATAAAGACTTATTAAAAGTAAAGAAAAATAGAATGTAATTCTTTACTTTTTTTGTTTATTGCTTTATAATTTTTAATTAGAAAGAAGTGAAAATATGGAATTAAAAGGATCTAAAACGGAAGCCAATTTAATGGCAGCATTTGCTGGTGAAAGTCAAGCCAGAAATAAGTATACTTATTATGCTAGTAAAGCAAGAAAAGAAGGCTATGAACAAATTGCTGCTATTTTTGAAGAAACAGCTAATAATGAAAAAGAACATGCTAAAATGTGGTTTAAAGAATTACATGATGGCGATGTTCCAGATACTCATACTAACTTAGAAGATGCAGCAGCTGGTGAAAATTATGAATGGACAGATATGTATGCTGAATTTGCTAAAACTGCGAAAGAAGAAGGATTTATGAGAATTGCTACTTTATTTGAAATGGTTGGAGCAATTGAAAAAGAACATGAAGAAAGATATCGCAAATTAATTACTAATATGGATGAAGGATTAGTATTCTCATCTGAAGGTGATACTATTTGGGTATGTCGTAACTGTGGCCATGTTGTAGTTGGTAAAAAAGCTCCAGAAATTTGCCCAGTATGTAAACATGCTCAAAGTTATTTTGAAAGAAAAGCCGAAAACTATTAATAGTAAATATGATGATTTAATTTAAGTAGAATTATTAAGGCTAATTTAGAGAATAGATATAAATGGTGAAAATATTTATAGTAATTAATAATTTGAATTTCAAATTAAGGAGTATTTAATGAGTAATTCACAATAAGAATTAAAGTGTATGATAAATTCATAAATAAAGGTGGTACCGCGGATTATATTCGTCCTTTAGCCTTATTTATGAATTTTTATTTTAGAACATAAGAAAGGATGATAAATATGTATAAAGAAAAAATAGCAGAAATTAAAAATGAATTAAAAGATTTATTTAATAATGTAAGTGACATGCAAGCTTTAGAAAATATTAAGACAGAGTACATGGGTAAAAATGGTAAAATAACTTTACTTAATGGGAAAATTAAAGAAGTACCAAATGAAGAGAAAAAAGAATTTGGGATGGCTGTTAATGAAATTAGAAATGAATTTAATGAGAAATATGAAAAAATAAAAAAAAATTTAGAAGATGCCGAAATAAATCAAAAACTAGCTAGTGAAGCGATTGATATAACACTTCCGGGAACAACTATTAAAAATGGTGCTCCCAATATATTAGAAAAAATAGTTGAAGAAATTGAGAGTGTCTTTATGTCGATGGGTTATGATGTTGTTGATGGACCAGAGATAGAAGAAGACCATTATAATTTTGAATTATTAAATATTCCAAAAGGTCATCCAGCAAGAGATGCCCAAGATACTTTTTATGTTAAAGATGAAGATTATTTACTTAGAAGTCAAACTTCACCAGTTCAAGCGAGAGTAATGCTTGCTAGTGGTGGAGATAAACCAATAAGAATGATTTGTCCAGGTAAAACTTATCGAAGAGATGCTGATGATGCTACTCATTCTCATCAATTTATGCAAATAGAAGGATTACTTGTTGATAAAAATGTTAGTTTATCTGATTTAAAAGGTACTTTTGATGTTGTAGTTAAAAAGTTATTTGGAGAATCTACTAAAACTAGATTTAGACCTAGTTATTATCAATTTACTGAACCAAGTGTTGAAACAGATATCTCTTGCTTTGTTTGTAAAGGTAAAGGTTGTAGTTTATGCAAGAACACTGGTTGGATTACGGTAAGTGGAGCTGGTATTGTTCACCCTAATGTTCTTAAAAACTGTGGCTATGATCCAAAGGTATGGACTGGTTTTGCTTTTGGTTTTGGGGCGGAAAGACTAGCTATGCTTAAATATGGTATTAATGATATTAGAACATTTTATCAAACTGATTTAAGAGAAATAGAAAACTTTGATAGAAGGGAGGATTAATAATGATAAGTTTAAATTGGGTAAAAGATTATATTGATTTAGAAGGCGAAGACTTAAGAGAACTTGCTGTTAAAATAACTAAAGCAGGTGTTAATGTTGAAGCTGTTAAAGATAATCATATTAATAATTTAGTTATTGGGGAAATAGTTTCTTGTGAAGACCATCCTAATAGTGATCATTTAAAAATATGTAAGGTTAATGTTGGCGATGAAACATTACAAATTGTTTGCGGTGCTCCTAATGCAAGAAAAGGGATTAAAGTAATTGTGGCACTTCCCGGAGCAGTACTTCCTGGTAATTTTGAAATTAAAAAAGGTAAAATAAGAGATGTTGAATCAAATGGTATGTTATGTGCTTTATTTGAATTAGGAGTAGAAGAAAAAACAGAAGAAACTTATGCTAAAGGCATTCACGAAGTAGAAGAAGATGTTAAAGTTGGCAGTGATGCTAATGAATATTTAGGAACAAGTGATGTTTTATATGAACTTGATGTTCATAAACATAGAAATAATGATTGTTATTATCATATTGGTTTTGCTTATGAAATAGGTTGTATATTAAATAAAAAAGTTACTTTACCAGATATTTCGCATAAAGAAATTAAAGAAGATGTTAATGATTATTTAACTTTAAAAGTTGAAACCGAAGATTGTCCTTATTATTTAGCTAAAATGGTTAAAGATGTCGTTATTAAAGAATCACCAGAATTTATTAAAAAAAGATTAATTAATGCTGGTATGCGACCAATTAATAATGTTGTCGATATCTCAAATTATGTTATGTTAGAATTTGGTCAACCTCTTCACTTTTTTGATAAAGATTATCTAGGCGATAAAATAGTTGTAAGAAAAGCCAAAGAAAATGAAACAATTAAAACTTTAGATGGCCTAGATAGGAATTTAAAAACAAGTGATATAGTTATAACTGATGGTAGTAAACCTGTATGTATTGCGGGTGTAATGGGTGGTGAAAATACCGAAGTATTACCTACTACGAAAAATATATTAATTGAAAGTGCTATTTTCGATGCTGTATCAATAAGAAATACGGCAAGTCATCTAAATTTAAAAAGTGAAGCTTCAATTAGATATGGTAAAGGTTTAAATTATGAATATACTAAAATGGCTATTGAAAGAGCATGTCATTTATTAGAGAAATATGCTGATGCTAAAGTTTTAAGTGGTATAGTATGTCATGATAAAGTAGATAAAACTGATAAAACAGTAACATTTAAAACTGAAGGAATTAATAAAATATTAGGTATAGAAATAACTGATGACGATGTTAAAGTTGAATTAGACAGATTAGATTTTCCATATGTTTATAAAAATCAAGAATTTATAGTAACTATTCCTAAAAGAAGACTTGATATAGATCCTAATATTAATGATATTGCCGAAGAAATAGGTAGACTTTATGGTTATCATAATTTAGTTTCAACTCTACCTAAAGGAGTAACTAAACAAGGTGAATATATTGGTGATGTTAAGATTAGAAAAGAGGCATCTAAAAGACTTCGTACTTTAGGATTAAATGAATGTAAGACTTATACTTTAATTAGCCCTGATATGGCTAAATTATTTAACTATGAAAATAAAGAAAATGCTATTTTACCTAATCCAATGAGTATTGATAAATCAATTGTAAGAACTAGTATTCTTCCATCATTATTAAATGTTTATGATTATAATACTGCAAGAAGTGTTAAAGACATTTGTATTTATGAAATATCTAAAACTTATGATAAAGATTTTAACGAAGATTTGAAAGTTGCCATACTTATGAAAGGTGAATATTTAACTAATGATTGGTTAAAAGTAAATGTTAAAGTTGATTTTTACTTAATTAAAGGAGTAATAGAAAATTTATTAAATTATTTAGGTTATAAAAATAGATATAGTTTTGTAAAAGAACAAATGAGTGATTTACATCCAGGTATAAGTGCCAAAATTTTAATAGATAAAGATGAAGTTGGGATTATTGGCAAAGTTCATCCAAGTCTAAAGAAAGATGATATATTTGTATCTGAAATATCTTTAACTAAATTATATGAAAAATCTGTTAAACCAATTAAATTTAAAGAAGTTTCTAAATATCCCGAAATAAGTAAAGATATGGCCTTTATTGTAGCAAATGAAGTAGAAAGTGACGCAATTAAAAGTGTTATTAAAAAAGAAGGTGGCCGTATTTTAGGAGATGTTAAAGTATTTGATTTATATCCAAATATAAGTGAAGGTAAAAAATCAATTGCTTATAGATTAACATTCCGTGATGAAACAAGAACTTTAACTGAAGAAGAAGTTATGAGTGTATTTAATAAAATAATAAGAGAAATAGAAACTAAATTTAATGTTATTTTAAGAGATAAATAAAATGCTTAAGATAAAACTTAAGTGTTTTTTTTATATAAAATCTTGAAATATAATAAAAAAGATTTATAATATTATCTTCAGGAGAGTATTTATGAATTCATATATTAAACTATTAATGAACCAAAACTTTGGTGGATTCAAAAAATTAATTGAACTAGGAGTTATTAACAAAGAAATTGCTTGTAATGCTGTTATAGAAAGTAAAGATGGGTATTATATTTATTATTTTGCTAGAGATATAGAAGATGTTAATATTGATATATTATGTGATGCAATATGTAAATCTCAAGATGCAACATATATTTATGAATTTGCTGAAAATATTGAAGGGGTAAATATTCCAAAATTAGAAGATGCGCTTATTAAAACTATGAATGCTAATCATATTTTTCTTTTTGCTAAAAATATAGAAGGAGCTAACGTAGAAAAATTACAAGATGCCATTATTCAAACTAAAAATGCATCTTGTATTTATCAATTTGCTAAAGGTGTAGAAAGCGCAAATATTCCAAAATTAGAATACGGAATTATTCAAACTAGGCATGCATATTGGCTCTATCGGTTCGCTAAAGATATAGAAGGGGCAAATATTTCAAAATTAGAAGATGCTGTTATTCGAACTAGGAATGCTGAATATATTTGCGAATTTGCTATATTTGTTAAAGGCGCAAATATTCCAAAATTAGAAGATGCGCTTATTCAAACTGGAAATGCTGAACAAATTTATTGGTTTGCTAGACAAGTTAAAGGAAGTAATATTAAAAAATTAGAAGATGCAATTATCCAAATTGGAAATACAGAATATATTCGTAATTTTGCTAGAGACATAGAAGGAGCTAATATTGAAAATTTGGAAGATGCTATTATTCTAATAGGCAAAAAAGAATGGATTTATAATTTTGCTCGTGATGTAAATGGTGCAAATATTGAAAAATTACAAGATGCCATTATTCAAATTGGAGATTATGAAGATATTTATCTTTTTGCTATGCGTATAAAAGGTGCAAATTTGGAAAAAGCAAAGCAAGTTTTGGAACGTAAAAAAGTTAATATGGAAGCAGAAAAAGTAAACAAGAAGTATATAAATTTAATAAATTTATTACAGCAAAAAAATTATGAGGCAATTGTAATCGATAGTAAAAAATTTAAACATTTATTTACTGATGATACTAACTTTAAAATAGGAAGATAAAATTTTATAATAGTAAAAAATCTATTATTTATAATTTAACTTTGAAGTTATGGGTGTATTTAATAAAACAATAAGAGAAATAGAAACTAAATTTAATGCTATTTTAAGAGATAAATAAAATGCTTAAGGTAAAACTTAAGTGTTTTTTTTATCTTTTCTTTTTGATATAATTATTAAGATAGTTGTGAATAAAAAGTGGTGATTACATGTTTTATTATAATTTAGATATAGATAATGTATTAAAAGAATTAAATACATCAAAAAAAGGATTATCCGAAGTAGAAGTAACTAAAAGACTAAAAAAAGATGGCCAAAATAAATTGGTTGAAGCTAAAAAGAGAACTAGTTTTAGTAAATTTATTGATCAATTTCGTGATTTAATGATTATATTTTTAATTATATCTGCAGTTGTATCTTTTGTGATATCTTTAGTAAAAAAAGAATCTTTTACGGATAGTATAATTATTATTGCCATAGTTATTTTAAATGCTATTTTAGGCTTTATTCAAGAACGAAAAGCAGATAAAGCCATTGATGCGTTAAAGAAAATGCAAGTTAAAAAAGTGAAAGTTAAAAGAGATGGAGCAATATATCAAGTAAATAGTGAAAATATAGTTAAGGGTGATATTTTAGTTCTAGAAGCTGGGGATACAATTCCTGCAGATGCTAGAATTATTTATGCAGCATCTTTAAAAGTAGATGAATCATCTTTAACTGGTGAATCAGTGCCAGTTGAAAAAAATATTAATACTATAAAAGAACAAGTACCTCTTGCTAGTCGTTTTAATATGCTTTATTCTGGTACTAATATTGTCTATGGTAAATGTGAAGCAGTTGTTTGTGATATTGGCATGAATACAGAATTTGGTCTTATAGAAAGCAGCTTAAAAACTGAGGAAAAAGAGATTACTCCTTTACAAAAAAGAATTGATGGCATTAGTAAATTTTTATCTGTTATAATTGTGTTAATAATTATGGTTATGTTTATTGTGGGAAGTATTACCGGAATGGATACGATGGAAGTAGTTATGCTTTCTATATCTCTAGCAGTAGCAGCAATTCCTGAAGGTTTGCCAGCAGTTATTACTATTGTTTTATCTTTAGGTATGAGTGATTTAGCTAAAAAGAATGCTATAGTAAGAAAAATGACTAGTGTGGAAACTTTAGGATGCACGGAAATTATTTGTTCTGATAAAACAGGCACTATTACGCAAAATAAAATGAATGTTAGAGAAATATATTGTGATAATAAAATTAATAAAGTAGAAGATTTAACTGAAGATAATATTATCTTTAAAATTATGGCTCTTAATAATGATGCTGTAAAAACTAAAAAAGAATTTTTAGGAGATCCTACGGAAATTGCTTTATATGAATGTGCTAGTATTTATTTAGATTGCGAAAATGTAAAGAAAGATAATAAAAGAGTTGGTGAACTTCCCTTTGATTCTGAACGAAAAATGATGTCTACTATTAATGAATATGAAGGTAAATATACAATATATACAAAAGGTAGTTTTGATTCTATTATTAATGCTTGTTCTTATGTTTTAGAAAATAATAAAGTAATAAAATTAACTAAACAAAAAAAAGATGAATTAAAAAATCTTGAAAAACAAGAATCAAATAAAGCATATAGAATAATTGCTTATGCTTATAAAAATGTTGGTAATGATTATAAAATAGATTTATTAAATGAATCAGATTTAATATTTGTAGGTTTTAGTGCGATGATTGATCCACCTGGAGAAGATGTTAAAGAAGCTATTAGTTATTGTAAAAGTGCCCATATTAAACCAATAATGATTACTGGGGATAGTTTGGATACTGCTATATCTATTGCAAAAGAAATTGGCATTTTACAAAATAAAGATGAGGCAATATTAGGTATAGAAATAGATAATATGTCACCAAGTGATTTAAAGAAAAATGTGACTAAATATTCTGTTTATGCTAGGGTTAGTCCAATGAATAAACTTGCAATAGTTAAAGCTTGGCAAGAACAGGATAAAGTAGTGGCTATGACTGGTGATGGCGTAAATGATGCACCAGCTTTAAGAGCCGCAGATATTGGTGTAGGCATGGGTAAAACTGGTACAGAAGTATCAAAAGGAGTTTCTGATATTATCCTCGCAGATGACAGTTTTTCTACCATAGTTACGGCAGTTAAAGAAGGAAGAAGAATATATGATAATATTAGAAAGGTATTAATCTATCTTTTAACGGGAAATATTTCTGAAGTTTTGGTAGTTTTTATTGGGATGATGTGTGGCTTAGAAATATTTTTACCAATTCAACTTTTATATATCAATTTAATAACAGATGGTATACCTGCTATTGCTCTTGCTTTTGAAAAAGAAGAAGAGGATGTAATGGAAAGAGATGTTCGAAAAAAAGATGGTTCTTTCTTTACCCCATTTTTAATAGCAAAAATGGCTATTTCAGCAATTTTAAAAACTGCTACTATTTTAATAGTTTATTTTGCTAATACTGCAATTTATAATGAACAAGTAGGATGTTCTATGGCCTTTTTAACTTTAATATTATCAGAAATGATTTTTGCTTATTCTTGTCGTAACTTAAAACAAAGTATGTTAGAGGAAAATTTATTTGCTAACGGCTATTTAAATAAAAGTATGTTTTGTTTAGGATTAGTACAATTAATTATATTTATAACACCTTTAAAAAATTTATTTGGTATAGTAACTCTTAATTTATGGCAAACAAGTTATTGTTTCTTAATAATAATATTAATGTTTTTTGTAGATGAACTTTCTAAAAATATAATATCTAAAATTTTTAAAGATTAATTGTTAAAATTTGACAAATTATTCTCTTTTGTTTATAATGGTAACATAAGTTACTATGATAGGGGTGGTTATATGCCAGTAAGTTGTATGCTTACAAAAGAAAATATTATAAAAAAAGCTGTAGTCATTATTAACAAAAAAGGCTGGGATAGTATTAATGCGAGAGACCTTGCTAAAGAACTTAAAATATCAACTAAACCTTTATATCGTATCTATAATAGTATGGATGAAATTAAGAGTGATATATATAAGGAAATATATAAAGAATATGATGAATTTATAACTAGTAGAGTTGATAATAAAAATGCTTTAGTAACATTATGTGTAGCTTATGTAGAATTTGCTAAATATTATAAAAATTTATTTAATAGCTTATTTTTATCAAATAATTTAAAGTGGCGAAGTATAGATGATGTTTTAAATGAAAAATGGAATCAAGGTGCTATTATTAATTTGGTAAATAAACAAGGTTATACTTTTGATACTGCTAAAGAATTATTTATGCATGTATGGTTATATTCACATGGACTTGCAACTTTAATATCCACTAATGCAATAAATATTGATGATAAGGAAATAATCAAAAGAATTGTGAAAATTTATAAAACATTGGAAAAATAGTTTTAATGAACTTAAAACTTTGATATAATAAATTTATTAGGGAGGTAAAAATGAAAAGAGTTATTTTAAGTTTTATTGCAATTGTTAGTATGTTAGTAATGGTGCCAATTGCTAAAGCAGATAGTGATGTAACAGTTTATATGTTTACTAAAAATGGCTGTTCTGCTTGTGAGGCAGCTAGAACATACTTCGAGGGACTTTTAGAAAAAGATAAAGATGCTTTTAAATTAGTAAACATTGAAGTATGGTGTGGTGATGATTTAACTGATCCAAATAATCCACAATGGATATTAGGAAGTGAAGATGCTTATAATTTATTGATGGCTGCAGTTGAGCACTATAAATTAGATGCAA
Organism: uncultured Bacilli bacterium; assembly: GCA_947588795.1. GTDB lineage: Bacteria > Bacillota_I > Bacilli_A > RF39 > UBA660 > SIG200. Next base: position 4,772 of record CANPZJ010000006.1, on the reverse strand, counting down.
ACCAACTTGGTACGCCAGTTATTGCTATTGGTAATTATGCATCTATTGGTTTTAATACTAATGATCCATCTGATATAACTGATGCTATTAATAAAGCAAAGAAAAGTAAAAAAGAAGTTGATGTTATTAAAGATTTAGCAAAAGAAAATAATATTGAACTATCTAGTGTTATAAAAGACTTTGGCGTTCAAAGTTGTGATAAAACTACTGCAGATACTACAAAATCTAGTGGTAAATATGATGCTATTATAATTGTAGCGATATTTGTAGTATTAATTGGTGGTTTTACTAGTTTAGTGGTATTGGGTAGAAAAAAGTAGTAGGAGATAAATTATGAAGAAATTATTATTAAGTGTTATTGCAATTTTAGCTTTTGCTTGTTTATTACCAGTGGTTAAAGCAGAAAGTAATGTAACAGTATATATGTTTACTAAAGATGGCTGTCCAGCTTGTGCTTCTGCATTAGAATATTTTAATGGTCTACTTGCCGATGATCCAGATTCATTTAAATTAGTTGATTTAGAAATATTTGATAGTGAATGGAATGAAGTGAGTGAAGATGCTTATAATCTAATGATTAATACTCTTGATCATTTTGGTGAAAGCACTGATCCTAAGGATATTGCCACACCACTAATTGTAGTTGGTGATTATCATACTGTTGGTTTACCACAAGATACATCTGTGGTAGAGGATGCCATAAAAGATGCTAAGAAAGCTAAAGAAGAAGTAGATGTAGTAAAACAAATTGCTGATGAAGAAAAAATAAACTATCAAGATTTTATTAAAGTTGAAAATGAAAATACAAATGATAGTGAACAACAAAAGCCAGGTAAGTATGATGCTATTATAATTGTTGCAATATTTGTTGTTTTAATTGGTGGCTTTGCTGGCTTAGTTGTTTTAGGAAAAAAATAAAATTAAGTAGTAAATTACTTAATTTTTATTTATAAATAGGAAGATGATTAAATGAAAAATGAAAGAATAAAAGAGTTGACCAGAGAATTAAAATATTTACCAGAAATAGAAATAAAAAAAGAAATAGATTATTATAATACTGCTTTAGAAAGCGAAAATGTAGATATAAAAGCTATAGCTAAAGAAATATATGATAAAAGAGGTATGGATTATGCTAAATTAAATAAAAGCTTTTTAAATAATATTATTAATACTATTAATGATTTTATAAATACATTTAATAATAAAGATAGTAAAATTAAAATAAAAATGTTATTAGAAATAGTATATATGATAATATTATTAATACTTATAAAAATTCCTTTTAATTTAGTAAGAGATTTAGGATATGATTTTATTCCAAATTTACTTACAAATAATTTGTATTATAATTTATGGAATGCAGCATTTTTAATACTATATATTATTACAATAATTTGTACTTTAATATTATTAATAAAAAATTTTAATAGTAAATATAAGAATAAATAAATTAAACAAAAAATGGAATAAAATCTTATTCCATTTTAAATTGAAATTATTTAATCGCCTAAATTATGAGGATTTTGGATGAACACTCTTTTACCATCTTTATCAACTTTATATTCTGTTACTATTGAAGATTCACCATTATCAGTAATTGATACTGTCATTTTAAGTTCATATCCAACAATACCATCACCTGTTTTATTAACTATAGCAGATATCTTTCTGTTAAGAGCAAGTGTTCCAGTTAAATTTAATTTTTCCACATCCTTTTTAATTCTAGTTGTTTCTGTTTCCATTAATTGATTTATTTCTTTTGTAGTTGTTGCGTTTTTATATAAATCAAGACTAACAGCACAATTATTAGTAGCAATATTAATAGCTAGTAAATAAGTTTCGCTATCGTATTCATCATTACCATATTTACAAGTTACTGGTTTAGGTTCTTCTTGAACCGGTGGTTTAGTAGTAGCATTTTTAGCTGTAATTGTTAATTTTGTTTCACCAACAGTTTGATTTCCAGTACTATCAGTTGCAGATATTTTAACAGCATAAGTTCCTTCTTTTGAATAGGCATCATAAGCAATGCTTTTACCTTCTTCATCAACACCTTCAGTATAAAAGGCAATATTACATTTTTCATTACTATTATCTTTACAATTATCTACAAAATCATCAGCAGTATATTTGCTTCCACTTGTTATAGAATATTCTTTTAATGCGAGTTCTGGTTTTGTAGTATCAACGACATTAATTGATGAATTATATGATTTACCATCTATTTTAATTTTAACATCATATTCCCCAACTTTTGCTATATCATAATCTTTAGAGTATTCAATTTTTATTTTATCTAAATCAAAATTTTCAATTTTAGAAAAGAAAATATCATTTGTAAATTCTTCATTAACTTCAACTGTTGCTTCATTTTTTATACTAAGTTCTCCTTCTGGTGTTTTTTTGTTTTCACCTTGGAAGTTGGATGTTAAGATAAAACAGACTATAATACCAATTACACATACTCCGATAATAACAATATTTATTATAGTTCTTTTAGTATTATATACTCGATTATAGAAAAATTTTTTTGCCATAATAAAACCTCTATCCTTAATATAACTTAATCATAACATAATATGCATGGAAAAGACAATATTTTATTTGTTTTTCTTGACACAACTTGCATATAATTTATTGGCTAAAACTATTGCATAATAGGCCTTTTTATGGTATTATTTAACATGCAATTAAATTTAATTGCTAGTTTAGTGGGAGGGAAATGCGGATTTGCCCAAGACCACTGACGCGAAAAAAATTTTAATAGGAGGTGTTTTTCGTGGCAAAAGAAGTCGTAAAGAAAATTAAACTTGAAATTGATGCCGGTAAAGCAACACCAGCACCACCAGTTGGTACAGTTTTAGGGCCTGCTGGAATTAACTTACAAGAATTTTGTACCAGATTTAACGATGCAACTCGTGATAAAATGGGTGATAGAATTCCTTGTGAAATTTCAATTTATGATGACAGAACATTTGACTTTGTTCTAAAAACTCCACCTGCTGGATTCTTACTTAAAAAAGTAGCTAAAATCCAAAAAGGTAGTGCTAAAGGAGCAAATCAAATCGTTGCTACTATTACAGAAGCAGACCTTAGAAGTATTGCTGAAACTAAATTACCTGATTTAAATGCTTATACTGTTGAAGAAGCTATGAACATTATTGAAGGTACAGCAAGAAATATGGGTATTGCTATTAAAGGACGTAATGATGCTGAACTTGCTGAACAAGCTCTAGAAGCCGCTGAAGAAGAAAAAGAAATGGCAAAAAGAGAAGCAGAACTTGAGGCTATGGAAGAAGAAGCTAAGACTGAAGCTCCAGTTGATGTTCCAGTAGTTGGCGACGAAGAAAAATCTGAAGAAGAAACAGAAGAAAATTAATAAAAATAATATTATATATTATAATAATGATAAAAGAGTCCGCTAATTAACCACAGTTAGGAGGGAAAATTTTGAGAAAACGTAGTAAAAAATATGTGGAAGTTGCTTCTAAAATAGATAGAGATAAATTATATTCTAAAGAAGAAGCGACAAAACTAGTAAAAGAATCATCTGTTACTAAATTTGATAGTACTATTGAAGTTGCTATTAAACTTAATATTGATGCTAAAAAATCAGATCAACAATTACGTGGATCATTAGTAATGCCAAATGGTACAGGTAAAAGTAAAAAAGTATTAGTTATTGCTAAAGGGGATGCTGCCGAAGATGCTAAAAAGGCTGGTGCAGACTTTGTTGGTGATAAAGATTTACTTGATAAAATAAAAAGTGAAAATTGGTTTGATTTTGATGTAATCGTTGCAACACCTGATATGATGCCAGAAGTTGGTAAAATTGGTAACATTTTAGGGCCTAAAGGTTTAATGCCTAACCCTAAAACTGGTACAGTTACGATGAAAACTGGCGATGTTGTAAAAGATTTAAAAAGTGGTATGGTAACATATAAAACTGATAGTTTTGGTAATGTTCATACTATTATTGGTAAATCTTCATTTAAAGAAGATAAATTACTAGAAAATTTAGAATATGTAATTAGAACTATCAATAAAGCAAAACCTCAATCAGTTAAAGGTGTATTTATTGATAAAATTGCATTATCTACAACTATGGGTCCAAGTATTAAAGTTGACAAAAACTCATTTGAAATATAATTTGGACTTGCGAAATATAAAGTTGTAGAGTATAATACTTAAGAAGAAAAGAAAAACCGAAGACAGTAGGGAAGGTGTACTTTTAATAATCCTACCGAGGGGAATTTTAAAAATATTGTTTTTTAAGCTTCCCATTCGGAAGCTTTTCTTAATATATAAGGAGGATGTATGGCAAGCGAAAAGATTCTTAATGATAAGAAAGTTATCGTAAGTGAAATTATTGATAATATCAAAAATAGTGAATCTGTTATCTTATTCCAATATCAAGGTTTAACTGTTGCCGAAATGACTGAACTAAGAAACAAACTTAATGAAGTTGGCTCAGCAGTTAAAATTTATAAGAATACTTTATTAAAAAGAGCTTTAGATGAACTAAAAATCAATATGGATGAATTTCTTATGGGACCTAATGCCTTACTTGTTGGTAAAACATTATTAGAACCTATAAAAATTATTTCTGAATTTGCTAAAGATCATGATAAATTAAGTATTCGTGTTGGAATTATCAGTGGCGATGTAGCTAGTCTAGATACAATTAAAGAATATGCAGCAATTCCATCAAGAGATGGACTACTTACAATGCTTGCTGGTGGTATGATTCAATATGTCAAAGATTTAGCAAT